>JBEKNG010000569.1:0-4344 GCA_049523075.1 Paraburkholderia sp. | reverse complement strand
ACTGAATCGAGAATCCCTCCTCCAGCGCAATTGCCGCGACCCGAACCGAAAGCCGCTCGACAACCCGCGCCAGATCTTCATCACCGGAGAAGGCCAGATCATCCGCGTACCGCGTATAGGTAAGCCGAAACGCACACAGATTCGCCAGCGCCGGCGACGTAGGCGCACCTTGCGGAAGATGCCGCGTCCGATACCGTTGCCGCTCTAGCCAATCCATCTTGTCCCGCACATCCGGAGCCAGCAAACGAGCACTCGGAACCCGATTCGTACAAAGCGCAGTCAACACCCGCGCAACCTCCTGCGGATACCCTCGCGCCGGAATCTCCAGATCGAGCAACGCCGAGCTAAGTGATTTCCCATGCGCATCGAGCGCAAGGGAACGAGTCACACCACCGCCCAGCGCATCCCTTAGAACAGAATTCGTCGCACCGATTAACGGCAGCTCATAACGAGTCACCTCACCATGCACGACATCGCCAAGATGAGCCTTCAGCCGTTCCGCCATAGCATGCAAAAGCAAATGAGCATAGTCACGCTCGTCGTAACAGATAACGGACACGTTCAGCGTGTTGCCCTTGTCCCCGGTCCGCGAATGCGCGAGTTCTCGCAACTTCATCTCATACCTCCACGATCTCGAACGTCGGCTTTACAAGATCACGCGGCAGAAGCACAAATTGCACCTTGCCGCCGGTGACGGAAGCTTTCGTGACCGCGATTGCGCCCGCGCTGGAAAACACGAGAAAAGGAAAGGGCAAGTAGCGAGTTATCCACAGCCGCGTCTGGACAACTCCGGGATAAGGCCTCTAACTTCCTGTGGGCCGAACTTTGATAAAACGTCGAGTCCTTCAGACGCGCCAAAAGTTGTCCCTGGCTCAAGCCGGCTCTCCAGAAACGGCACCTAGGGTTATGGAATCCGTAGAGCCTTGATCCGTCAACGAAGATTCGAGTTATCCACAGCAAGAGGTCACCCTTGTTAACTATTACTACGTATACATATGTATACAGTGAAAGACAAAGACAAGGCAGGCCCCGCGGTGCAGCCTGATCGTGCAAATGCGCAGCAAGACGCTAACGCGTGCTCCAAACCAAAAGCATCAAACCAGCGGCAGACAGATTTCCGTTTACCAACTCAGAAGGCGCAGCGTCTTGCCGATCCGCATACGTCCCGATCTTGATTTACCAAATCCTGCGGATTTTGCTTAAGGAGACTTGGTCAAAATTCTCCCCACCCTCATATTGCAGCGCAACAAAATCCGCCCACCGTCCTTAAAACGCGCAATTTTTTCCCCTTCTGCGAAGTTTGCCGATTTTCGATAACGTCGCGATTAATGGTTCACTACCATCGCATGAGGCCTGTCCGCTCGCGCGCCGCGACGGAGGATCAAACCGTTGCGTGAGCAGCGGCGACGGAGTCGTAGAGATGAGTTACACGGAGATCATCGGCAGTCGCACCTATCGGTTTGCCGATCTGAAAACGCTGATGGCGAAGGCGAGCCCGCTGCGCTCGGGCGACCAGCTCGCTGGCATCGCGGCGGTCAGCGAAGAAGAGGGCGCGGCGGCCAAGATGGCGCTCGCCCAGGTACCGCTGCGCACCTTCCTCAACGAGGCGTTGATTCCGTACGAAAGCGACGAGGTCACGCGGCTCGTGATCGACGATCACTCGCCCGAAGCCTTCGCCGAAATCGCCCATCTGACGGTAGGCGACTTCCGCAACTGGCTGCTCAGCAGCGAGACGGACACCGCGGCGCTCACGCGTATCGCCGCGGGCCTGACACCGGAGATGGTCGCGGCGGTGTCAAAGCTGATGCGCAACCAGGATCTGATCGCGGCGGCGAAGAAGCGTCCGGTGATCACGCGCTTTCGCAATACCGTGGGCTTGCCGGGTCACATGTCGGTGCGTCTGCAACCCAATCATCCCACTGACGACGTCAAGGGCATCGCCGCGTCGATGCTCGACGGCCTGATGTACGGCTGCGGCGACGCGATGATCGGCATCAACCCGGCCACCGACAGCCTCGCTGCGATCACCACGCTCTTGCTGATGACCGACGACTTCCGGCAGCGTTATCGGGTGCCGACGCAATCGTGCGTGCTGACTCACGTGACCAACACGATCGCCGCGATCGACAAGGGTGCGCCGGTCGATCTGGTATTCCAGTCGATCGCCGGCACGGAAAAGGCCAATGCCGGTTTCGGCATCTCGCTCGCGCTATTGCAGGAAGCGTATGAAGCGGCGCTATCGCTCAATCGCGGCACAGTCGGCAACAACGTGATGTATTTCGAAACCGGGCAGGGCAGTGCGCTCTCGGCGAACGCGCATCATGGCGTCGACCAGCAGACCTGCGAAGTGCGCGCGTATGCGGTGGCGCGCAAGTTCAATCCGTTCCTCGTCAACACGGTGGTCGGTTTCATCGGCCCCGAATACCTGTACGACGGCAAGCAGATCACGCGCGCCGGTCTCGAAGATCACTTCTGCGGCAAGCTGCTCGGCGTGCCGATGGGCTGCGACATCTGCTACACGAATCACGCGGAAGCGGATCAGGACGATATGGATAACCTGTTGACGCTGCTCGGCGTCGCGGGCATCAACTTCATCATGGGCGTGCCCGGTGCGGACGACGTGATGCTGAACTATCAGAGCACGTCGTTCCACGATGCGCTGTATGTGCGCGACGTTTTGGGCCTGCGGCGAGCCCCCGAATTCGAAGAGTGGCTGGAGTCGATGCAGATCGCGGACACGCGCGGCATCTTGCTCAACGGTGCAACCCGGCAGCCCCTGCTGGAAGGTGTGCACGAATGGATGGGGATCGCATGAGTAACGATTTCCTCGAAAAGAATCCATGGAGCGCGTTGCGGCAGTTCACCAACGCGCGCATCGCCCTGGGCCGTGCCGGCAATAGCTTGCCGACCGCACCGCTGCTCGCGTTCAATCTGGCGCATGCTCAAGCCCGGGATGCGGTGCATCAGCCGCTCGATGCCGAGTCGCTGCACGAGCAGTTACGCGCCAATGGCTTTACGACGCTCGATGTTCATAGCGCGGCACCGGACCGGCAGCATTATTTGCGGCGTCCTGACCTGGGGCGACGCCTGGCGGACGACAGTCGCGAGGCACTCGCTCTGGAGCAGGCAGCCATCGAGCCGCCTGACGTGTTGTTCGTGATCGCCGACGGTTTATCGGCGTTTGCCGCATCGAAGCAATCAATCCCGCTGTTGCAGGCGGTGTGCTCGAAACTCGCGGATTGGAAAATCGGACCGGTCGTGGTTGCACGGCAAGGACGCGTGGCGCTTGGCGACGAGATCGGTGAGCTGCTGGGCGCAAAACTGGTGGTGATGTTGATCGGTGAGCGTCCGGGGTTGAGCTCGCCCGATAGCCTCGGCATCTATCTGACCTATGCGCCCAAAGTGGGCTGTAGCGATGCACAGCGCAATTGCATTTCGAACGTGCGGCCGGAGGGCCTGAGCTACGCGGCTGCGGCGCACAAGCTGCACTATCTGCTGACGCACGCGCGCCGCCTGGCTCTCACCGGTGTGGGATTGAAAGACGATAGCGATACGTTGCTGGAATAAACGCTGGAATAAACGCGACCGCCTCACGCATCGGCCCGCTCAACCGGATGCGTATTCAACCATGCATTCTCATCATCCTCAAAGAGCCGCGAACGCGTCAGAAACCTCAGACCAGTTGGCCGTTCCAGTGAGAACATCCCTCCATTACCCGGCACGGCGTCGATGATCAACTGCGTATGCTGCCAATACTCGAATTGCGATTCGCTCATATAAAACGGCATGCCTGCAATCGTGCCCAGCTTCACATCGGATGAGCCGACCATAAATTCTCCGGCCGGAAAACACATCGGCGCACTGCCGTCACAGCATCCACCTGATTGATGAAACAGCAACGGCCCGTGTTCGGCGCGTAACTTGTCGATCAACTCCGCCGCCCCGGATGTGACGATCACGCGTTCCACTTCCTTGTCAGCCATGACGATTCCTCGCTTAAAAAAGAGAGCGAGCCGCATCACGCGGCCCGCCCATCAGGAACGTCTGGCTCAGAAGAAGCCGAGCGGCTTCTGGCTGTAGCTGACGAGGAGATTCTTGGTCTGCTGATAGTGATCGAGCATCATCTTGTGATTCTCACGGCCAATGCCCGATTGCTTATAGCCACCGAACGCCGCGTGCGCCGGATACGCGTGATAGCAATTGGTCCACACGCGGCCCGCCTGAATGCCGCGTCCCATCCGATAGGCAAGCGTACCGTCGCGCGTCCATACGCCGGCGCCGAGACCGTACAACGTGTCGTTGGCAATTTCCAGCGCTTCATCCTCGCTCTTGAAGGTCGTCACC
>JBEKNG010000568.1:0-4407 GCA_049523075.1 Paraburkholderia sp. | reverse complement strand
TGACAACGGTCTCGCCCTCACTCGCGCAACTGGCGCGACACGTCGTAGAGAGACTCGACGACCTTCTTACCGGCACGGAGGCAAGCAAAACCACCACTCTCGACATTATCGTGCACGACCGGGACAGCATACGTGACCTGTAAGCGTGTATCTCTACGGAGGCGTACGACACACGCCGGCGGCTCGCAGTGAGGCGAGATCGGGGAACCCGTCGACAGCCATGAGCAGATCTGCATCAGCCAGCATGGACCGGACCACGTGGATAACCCCAGCCGTGCCACCGTCGTGGCGATGGGTATCAGCTGGCTCGCGTGAAAAAAGCTGTTTCGAGCAATCTGTTCATTGCATTACGCCGTTATTGAGCGCAAGGTGGGGCATTCACTGCGCTGTTTCCGATCGGCTGTTACGCCGTCGATATCCGGGCCGAGCTCAGCGGAACAAACCGTTCGACAGGGAGCCCCATCATGATCATCCCCACCACGACATACAACGGGCACGAGTTACGTGCCTATGCCCACCAGCAATTCCCGCCTTTCGGCGATCCGTACGCCAGAGGTGCACGGCGATTTTCTTCAGTGGTACGGATTGACACCATTCCATCGAACGAGGCAGACGCACGCCGCTACGCGACCGTCTTCGACGCGCTAAGCCCGGCCAGTTTCGACGATGCGATCAACCTTGCCATGCAGTTTGGCAAGGACATTATTGACGGCAAGGTCCAGGCCACGGTGCTGTGAGCGCCTGCAATCCAATCTCGGGACGGCAGCCACCGTCCGAACGAATTCTTCGAGGCCGCCATGTACAAACGCATTCTGGTAGCGATTGACGGCAGCGAGACGTCCGAACATGCGTTCGACACCGCGCTGCGGCTCGCAGGCGATAACGACGCGCAGTTGCAGCCGCTCTACGTCGTCGACAACCCGTTGATGGCGTACGACGCGTCCGGCTACGACCCGACGATCCTGCGCGATGCCTTCGTTGAGGAAGGCCAACGGCTACTGGCAGATGCACTGGCGCGCATGAAGCACGAGAGCGTGGCCGGCGCGCCGCGGATCGTCGACGTCGCGCCAATCGGCGAGGACATCTCGGAGCGGATCCGCACCTCAGCTAACGAATTCAATGCGGACCTGCTGGTGCTCGGCACGCACGGGCGACGGGGTTTCAAGCGTCTGTTTCTAGGCAGCGTGGCCGAACGCGTCGTGCGAAGTGCCAACCTGCCGGTGTTGCTGGTACCGAGCCGGCAAGCGCAAACCACCGTAGCGGACGCAGCCAAACCCGGCCACACCGAACTCGCGGCGGCGACGCACGAACTGCCTCGCTAGGCCGGCCTGGGTCTTGTCCCATCAGCACTCCGCCACTTCACTGCGCCCACGTTCCGCATGTACAGCGGAAGCCAATTCCTGTTGCAGAGACCGGCATCGTGCACATCGCGCTAACCTCACCAGTTGGCCTTGCTGCTGAGATGCCAGACGTTCGCTGGCGGCGCATTCAGCCACACTGTTTTGATGCGGTGCCAACCTAAGCCTATAGGGGCGGCGAATGGGACGCGCGGTTGATATGTGAACTGCACAAGACGTCGGGCCCGGTCCGCGTAGAGGAGTTCGGCGAAGGCCGCCACCGTTGGTTCGACGACACCAGACGAAAGCGAACGAAACGGCAGTCCGGAGACAATAATCGTCTTCGCTGGCAGGTCTTGCAGGACCGAAACGTTCTTATGAAACGCACCGCCGACCACAAGCGCCTGAGGAAACCGCCCTCTCAGTTCGGTGGCCAATTGATCCCCGAGCTCGAATACGATCAGTCGCGCTGACGGGTGCCGGCGCACGAGAGAATCCGTCACGACTCCGGTGCCGGCACCCACCTCGACGATCGCCTCGAACGATTCGACGCCGTCCGCCATGGCGTCCGCGAGACAACGTGATGAGGGAGCCACGGCGCCTACGGTTGCAGGGGCTCTTAACCAATGCTTGAAGAAATTCAGGCTCATACGAAGAAAGAACACGACGCCGGATGGTCTACGAATCTATCCCTGTCGTGATGCAATTGCGGGAACCGCGTCGAGGATATCAGGTAGTAGTTAACGCGAAACGGGCACGAACATTACAAATTTGCCGGAATGTACCTCTTTTATTCCGAGGCTGACCGTCCGTTGGGGAGAAAGCTAAAGGGCCGCGGTGAGTCGGTCACGGAAGTTCAGGTTTTCAGAAAGCCGGCGGGACAAGCTCGGTTCCAGATGAGTTTTGTCGCCGCGGCGTGAGGCAAGCACTGCAGGGGCACGTCGGCATGCTAGGCGACGTAATCTCCGGTATCGGTGGCATCGGCGGCATCGAGATTGGCGAGCACGTGCGCCCGGGCGCCATACGTGGACACCGCACGTTCCTTATAGCGCAGGACCTGTCGATCAAGTTTGTCGACAAGCGCGTCCACGGCTGCGTATAGGCTGCTGCTCGCGCACGCGACGAAAATAACTTTTCCTTTCAGATGCAGGCTAATTTCGGCTTTCTGACGCGTTTCCTTTTCCGTATGCGGGTCGACGACCAAAATTACTGCTGCGTTCACCACCTGATCGAAGTGCCGCACCACCCTTTCCAGCTTCGAAACGATATAGTTGTGCAATGCAGGAGTGACGTCGAGATGATGGCCGCTAATAGTCAGATTCATAAAATCCTCAGAAGGTGGTCGGCATGGACGATGAGACGGCGTGAAATCCGGGTGTGCGATTCTCCGCGTATTTAACGGGTTATCGGTAAATCAGAGAATGTCCCGATAACGAACAAAACTAGCAGGCTTCAAAGCCGCTGCGTCCGCTGGTCATTTCCGTGAAGCAATTCGCACAGCAGACGGCGGCAATACGTGGCCAATAGTTCACGCGTTTTTGAACATCTTCCTTCAACTCGCCGCATTCATCGCAGCGATCCAGGACACGGACCTGCATCGTTCGGCGGTGCCACTGTTCAAGCGCGTTCATGTCTGCACCTCTCGTGTTGATCTGCGATGGCGACCGCGATGATGATCGCGGCCATCTTCCGCAAGGTCCATGGAATCAAGATAGACGCACGCGCTAAAGAAAACCATTATGCGAACGGTGACTGCAGTGCTCTGTGGGCATAGCGCACTTATACGTCTGGATATCTTGATGTATCCCACGAACTGAGTGTTTGGGCATTGGCGCACGGAAAGCTGAATGAAAGGACGCCCGATGCCGGCGAATCGTCGACGATACCGAACTTTTTTACATCGGCGCTACCAGGTCACTGCTCGACTCAATCCGTGCCGTGGGCACCTTCACGTTCTCTCCGAGACAATCGGCACGGTATTTCAACCTAAGCCGCGCTTCCGCAACCTGGACGTCCGATGGATAGTAGCTCTCGTCGCCGGCCGACGGATCGTAGCCGACCGATTCCAGTTCGCCGAGTTCTTGCATCAGTTGAGCATGCGTGACCGGTTTGCTCAACGGCTGGAAAGGGTAGTCGTTGCATTCGGTCGGCGTCAGCTTGCTGGCTGCCGACGCCACGCCGCTTGCCAGTAGTACGCAAAGCGCCACTGTGGATTTGCTCCAGAAGGGTTTCATGTCGTCAGTTCCTTGCGCAGGTTGTGATGATGCAATGTTGGGCTGCGCGACGTATCGAACTGCAATGAAACAGATGAACGTTTTGTTACTCTGCGGCGCGCAGCTTCGACAAAACAAGCTTCACTATCGTTCGTGCTTCATATTCGCGAACTTCCGAGATTTGCGCTTGTCGGAATTGTATAAACACCCTATAGGACATGTGGATGGCGCTTTCAGAAAGGCAGATTAAAATCCATGCTGCGGTGGCCTGCCTCGGCGCCGCGATGATGCTCGGCGCAGCCGGGTCGTGTTTTGCCCAGACTGACGATACTGCGCCCGCAGATGTTGAAGTTGCCTCCCCGATTATCGCTTCCGAGGTTCCCGCGCAACCACAATGTTTGTCGGTAGTACTCAGTTGTAATACACCGTCCCGGTCCTTTGCGCCTGAACACCAACTGCTCGATCCCGCTACGGCGCGCGATCAGGCGCAACGCGCACAAGCTCAGGCAGACCAAACAGCAGCCGAGAAGGATTTGCAGCAGCGCATCGAGTTCGCGCGTCAGCATCCGAATGCCATCTTCGTGTACGGCAACAAGTCAACGCCAACCGAAAGCGTATCCGATGCCTTTAACCGGGCACTCGGCGTGACAGCCACGACCATGACAACTTCGAGCTTTGATTCGATGGGACGCCGAACCGAGTGTGTGAGCGCCTGTCGTGGGCCGCTTTGTTGTATCACGACGCCATCGGCGATCGACAACGGGAAGTAATCGTGGCTATCTGAGGATAGCTTGATTGCCGACGATCCCGGCATCGATCTCGAGCGGCTGGAACTGTCGATACCGTGCGCGGTATCA
>JBEKNG010000567.1:0-4414 GCA_049523075.1 Paraburkholderia sp. | reverse complement strand
ACCGACACGGAACGCTCCAACGATGAAGCTCGCATTTCGCAAGGCCCGGCTGATCACGCATCTGCTGCACGGCATGTGGACGGTCGCGACGCGTTTCCCGCGTGCCACCGCTGCTCAACGGGAAGCGCTCAATCGCGCGTGGTCTCTGAAGATGCTGCGGTTATGCGGCATGCGCCTCGTAGTCCATAACGACAGCGCGCGGCTCGATGCTGGCGCGCTTGTAGTGGCCAATCACATCTCGTGGATCGATATCTACGTGATCAACGCGTGGCGGCCGACGCCGTTCGTCTCCAAGGCCGAGATCCGTCGGTGGCCGGTGGTGGGCTGGCTGGCGCAGCAACTCGGGACGGTGTTCATCCAGCGCGAGAAGCGCAGCGACGCGAAGCGGATCATGCATGAACTGTCCGACCGGCTGAGCGCGGGCGAATTGATGTGTGTGTTCCCGGAAGGCACCACTTCCGATGGCCTCGCGCTGTTGCCGTTTCACGCCAACATGTTTCAGGCAGCGGTTTCGGCGTCGAGCCCGGTGCAGCCGCTCTGCCTGATGTACGAGGACGCGCAGGGCCGGCAATCGACCGCGCCGGCGTATATCGGCGAACTCTCACTCGCCGAGTCGCTCGAGGCGCTGCTGCGTGGCGGCCCGCTGACGGCGCATGTCTACGTCGGTGAAGCGCTGGCGCCGGGTGCCGACCGGCGGTCGCTAGCGGCGCAGGCGGAGCAGACGATCGGCGCGGCCTTACGCAACCTTCAGGGCCGCCTGCAAGGCTCCAGCGCGCCTGCGCTCGAAAGCGTACCGCTGATTGCCAGGATGGGTGCCGCGAGTGCCGCAGGTGGCTTGAGCGCGCAGGAAGGGACGCTGATCGACGGCGTCGATTAGCAGGGGCGTTCGGCCTAGTCAGCGGAGGCGCGGCAGCCTTCGCACTCGACCTGGGTGAGCGTGCGGTCGGCCGGGTTGGCCGCGAGTCGAACGGCGGACAGCTTTTCGCCCCAGACGCAACCCGAATCGAGGCCGACCAGGTTGTCGCGCATCAAGAGGCCCAGCGCGGCCCAGTGTCCAAACACGACGGTGACGTCGGCCGTCTTGCGCGAGGGCACGTCGAACCATGGCATGAAGCCAGGCGGCGCGGAATTGAGGCCGCCGCTCGTGCTGAAATCCATCGCGCCGTCCAGATTGCAAAAGCGCATTCGCGTCAGCGCGGTGCATATGAGCCGCAGGCGGTCGATGCCCTTCAGGCCGGGCTTCCACCGATTCGGCTCATTGCCATACAGACCCGCCAACGTTTCCTTCCAGTTCGGCGCCCGCAGCGCGCGCTGCAGTTCATCGGCGAGTTCGAGCGTAAGCGTCACATCCCATTGCGGCAACACGCCCGCGTGCACGAGCAGCATGCCGTTCTCGAAATGCGCCAGCGGCCGGTGGCGGACCCAGTGCAGCAGGTCTTGCGCATCCGGGGCCGCGAGAATCTCGTCGATCGTGTCGCCCTTCTTCGACTTGCGAATGCCCGCGGACACAGACAGCAGGTGCAGGTCGTGATTGCCCAGCACCGGCTTGGCGCGTTCGCCTAACGCGATGATGTCGCGCAGCGTGGCGAGCGATTCGCCGCCGCGATTGATGAGGTCGCCAGCAAACCACAGCGGCGTGTCGGGAGGAGGCGTGGCCTTCGCGAGCAGTTGCTGATACTGGGTGCGGCAACCTTGCAGGTCACCGAAGGCAAGGGGGATGGAATTCGGCAGGCTGGAAACAGTCATCTGGGGCGGAATCAGGGATGCACAGGCGGAGGATGCTACATCTTAGCGTGACATAATAGCCCGATTGGTGCAGCGCGATGACGACGTTAATGCGGCGTGCTGCGATGTTGTCGTGATGCGTCAGATAACGGCAGCAAACAGATGGCAAGCAGGTAGCAAACAGGAGAATCCGGGTGAGCGGAGAAACGACGAAACCAGCATCGCACGCTGAACGCCTGACACGAACACTCGTTACTGGAGCCAGTGGTTTCACCGGCGCCTGGTTGATCGGTAATCTGATCGCGAGCGGCCATGCGGTCACGGAGACGGTGGCCGGGCAGGACGCGCCGGAAACGCCTTCGCGGCGCCGCCTCGATATCACCTCGCCCGAGCAATGCCGGCGCGTGATCGACGAAGTGCGGCCCGATTACATCGTGCATCTGGCGGCCATCAGCTTTGTCGGGCATGACGATCCAATCGATTTTTACCGCGTCAATGTACTCGGCACGCTGAACCTGCTGCAGGCCTGTGCCGATGTGGGCCATACGCCGCGCAAGGTGCTGATTGCGAGCAGCGCGAATGTCTATGGCAACGTGACCAGCGACGCGATCGACGAGAGCTTTCCGGCGGCGCCCGTCAATCACTATGCGGCGAGCAAGGCGGCGATGGAGTCGATGGCGCGCACCTGGTTCGACCGGCTGCCTATTCTGATTGCGAGGCCCTTCAATTACACCGGCCGCGGACAGACTTCGAACTTCCTCGTGCCGAAGATCGTCGAGCATTTTGCCCGGCGCGAGTCTGAGATCTCGCTGGGGAATATTGATGTGGCGCGCGACTTCTCGGACGTGCGCTACGTCGTGCGGGCTTATGAGGCGCTGCTCGATTCGGCTGCGGCGGGCGAGACGGTGAATGTGTGTAACGGGCAGCCTTATACGCTGAGGGAAATTCTGGCGATGGCCAGCGAAATCACCGGACATGAGCTGGAGATCCGGGTCAATCCGGCGTTCGTGCGGCAGACTGATGTGAAGGTGCTGGTGGGGTCGCCGGTTAAGCTGCGTAAGCTCGTGCCGGAGGTAGAGGCGATTGGGTTTCGGCAGACGCTGGAGTGGATGTTGGCGGCGTAGGACGGTTTTGTGCCGCAACATTACCACCTTTCGGCGATGTAAGATTCGCGGGCGCGGGGATCTCCACGCCGCCAGGGGCCGCTTTCCTCTGATCATTGGCGCCGGGCCCGGTCCAGAACGGGTTTCCTAACTCCAGGGTAGATTCGCTTTTTTTGCCGCGGTTCGGACATGAACCTTGTCAACCTGTTTCAAGTTGTTAGGTATCTAGTTTTTGCCCGTTGCGGCTTTATAATTGGGGGCTTCATAAAATAGCGCTTGCTGACACCTTTTTACATATAGGCGTAGGCGTAAGGCGGTAGAAATCGCCACCTACGACCACATCGAGGGGCAACCGGATCAACCAATCCGGTTGCATCGGCCACGAACATCTAGAAGGGAATTTCATGATCCTGGTAACGGGCGGTGCCGGCTTTATCGGCGCCAATTTCGTGCTTGACTGGTTGGACGCCTCGGATGAGTCGGTCCTGAATGTGGACAAACTGACGTACGCGGGTAATCTGCGCACGCTCAAGTCCCAGCAGGACAACTCGCGCCATGTCTTTGTACGAGCCGATATCTGTGACCGGGCAGCGCTCGACGCGCTCTTTGCCGAGCACAAGCCGCGCGCCGTGTTGCACTTCGCAGCCGAAAGCCACGTCGACCGTTCGATTCATGGCCCTGCCGATTTTGTGCAAACCAATGTGGTGGGCACGTTCACGCTGCTGGAAGCGACCCGTTCCTACTGGAACACGCTGAGCGAAGCGGACAAGGCCGCTTTCCGCTTCCTGCACGTTTCTACCGACGAAGTTTTTGGTTCGCTGTCCGCAACCGATCCGCAGTTCTCGGAGACCACGCCGTACGCTCCGAACAGTCCGTATTCGGCCACCAAGGCCGGATCCGACCATCTGGTTCGCGCGTATCACCATACGTACGGCCTGCCGACGCTGACAACGAACTGCTCGAATAACTACGGTCCGTACCAGTTCCCCGAGAAGCTGATTCCGTTGATGATCGCCAACGCGCTGGCTGGCAAGCCGCTGCCGGTGTACGGTGACGGTCAGAACGTGCGCGACTGGCTGTATGTGGGCGACCACTGCAGCGCAATCCGCGAAGTCCTCGCGCGCGGTGTCCCCGGTGAGACGTACAACGTGGGCGGCTGGAACGAGAAGAAGAACCTCGAAGTCGTGCATACGCTGTGCGACCTGCTGGACGAACAGCGTCCGAAGTCGGCCGGCTCGTATCGTGAGCAGATCACGTACGTGACGGATCGTCCGGGTCATGACCGTCGTTACGCAATCGATGCCCGCAAGCTGGAGCGCGAGCTGGGCTGGAAGCCGGCTGAGACGTTCGAGACCGGGATGGCGAAGACGGTACGCTGGTATCTCGACAGCCAGGAGTGGGTCGACGAAGTGGCTTCGGGCGAGTACCGCAAGTGGGTTGAGACCAACTACGCGCAGCGCGCGTAAAGGCAACATGATGGCGCGCAAGGGCATTATTCTCGCAGGCGGGTCGGGTACGCGTTTGTATCCAATCACGCACGTCGTATCAAAGCAGTTGCTACCAGTTTACGACAAACCGATGATCTA
>JBEKNG010000566.1:0-4422 GCA_049523075.1 Paraburkholderia sp. | reverse complement strand
TGGCACGGTGTCGTACTCGAGCTTCGGATACCAGTCGGTGCCGCGGCCGCCCGGCGTCATGTCGAGCACCGTCCACACCGGCATGATGTCGGGTGCGCCGCGCGGATCCTGACCGGGATCGGCCATCTGCGGGCCCATCTCGCCGGCCCAGAAATGCCGCAGTACGCCGTCCGAGCGGGTAAAGACGTTGAACTCCGGGACGTCGTCGCCATCGGGATCTTCGCCTGCATAGTCGCGATTGAAGCTGTTGCCGCCCGACGAATACAGGCGCAGATGGCGCCAGCCACGCGCCTTCTTGAAGGCCACGAGGCGCTCGATCGGCGAGCGCGCGATGACCGCAAACGCTACGCGTTGCAAAATATCGGCCATCTCGCCGTCGAGGCCGCCCAGCGTCGACGTGCACATTGGACAGGACCGTTCGGTCCTCGGGCCGAACATCCAGTTGTAGGTCACCAGGGTGTCGTGACTGTCAAACATCTCCGATAGCGTCACCGGCCCATGCTCGCCCTCGAACCGGTAGTCCTGCGGCACCACACCGCCCGGCGGCAGGGCACGCCGCTGGGCCGCCACCCGCTCGATGTGGCGACGCAGTTCGATTTCCTCGGCCAGCAGCGCGTTGCGCGCTTCACGGTACTGCGTGCTTTCGCCCGGAAAACGCCGGGGCGACTGGGCCAATAGCGTGGCCGGTTGCAATACCTGCGCAAATCCATCCGTATCAGTCATTCATCACCTCCTGACAGGTAGAAAGAAAATAAGGGCGCACAGTTAAAGCCTGATGAGCGTTACTGCTTCGCATATAGCCGCCCCCTATTCACACGACGAACGGCATATCGAAGAATCGACACGGCTGAGCGGTAAATCCGGCCAACGCATCAAAATGCCGCGCCGCCACGGCGTAATGTCCGGTGATAGATTAAACGCCCGTGCGGTAAAAGGGGGATTGTCGGGATAAAGGGAAAGATGCGACACTGCCCGAAAAGCTGCTGCTCGCACCCGAATTACCGCCTTCACGAAGTCGGCCTCTTTACCAATCAAAATGCAGTTTGCATTGTCTATGGGTTCCACGTCCATTATCACGCTGCATAAGATGGGGGATAACCAGCGGTCGAAACGGCATTCAATCCATGGCGTTCAAGTTCTCGCCCAGCCTGCCGTAGATCAGATTATGTGGATTGCCGGCACAAACGAGTCAGGAAAACCTTGAAGCGGCACACGCCCTTCTCCCGGCTTTCGTTCGCCTTCCTCACCTCCGGGGTCAAACCGTGCGCCGTGCACCCAAGCTGACACATCTCGCGCTATTTGCTGTCCTGTTCGTATCACTGCATGTGATAGGTCTGCTGGTGTTTACGTCCCAGGCTACGGCCGCGTTCGCCAGCTATCCGTTCCTGCTTCTCGCGCCATTGCTTGCGTTTGCGAGTTGCTGCTGGCGGGCTGGGGCTGAGGAGCGCGAGTCGCGTTCACCGTGGATTCTGCTGAGCGCCGGGATTTGCCTGTGGACGTGCGGCATTGTCCTCAGCGCGTGGGAGGACATCTTCCAACACATTCCTGAGAGCGCCGCCTGGTTCTCCGATTTCTCGTTCTTCCTTTACGGCGTGCCGGTTCTGCTCGCCATCTCGTCCGTCTCGGCAAAACAGCGGATCCCGTTTTTCGTCTGGATGGACGCAGCTCAGGCGCTGATGACCGGATTCCTCGCCTATGTCAGCATCTTTTCCGTGCTGCCGTTTTCGGATACCCCGCTCGCGCCTATTCCGGCGTCGACCCTGCTTCTGACCTACAACGCGGAGAACTTTATCCTTGCGGTAGCCGCGCTGCTGCGTCTGTTCGCTCAGCCACGCGGAAGGGAGCGCCGGTTCTACGCGATCCTCTGTTGCTTCCTGTGGATCTACGCGATCGCGGCCTACGTGTATAACAATTGGGCCGCCACGTCGGACGGGCATGCCGTCATGGACGTCCTCGTCGATATTCCATTCCTGTTCCTCGCCGTGGCGACGATGGCGCCGCGCCCGTCAAGCACCGAGGCCGAGCAGGCCCCGCACAAGCAGACGCTTACGCTGTTCATCGAGAACGTCAGCCCGATCTTCTACACGGTAGCGCTGCTTGCGCTGAGCATGTGGGTGACGCGCCAGCATTTTTACGTGGGCACGGTGGGGATATTTACCGCCCTCGTCGTCTATGCCACCCGGTCGACCACGCTGCAAGGCCGCTATCTCCGCGTGCAACACGAACTGCACGAAGCGCGCGACCGCCTCGAACAAATGGCGCTCACCGACGCGCTGACCAACACCGCCAACCGCCGGCGCTTCGACGACGCGCTAGCACTCGAATGGAATCGCGCCCTACGCAACCGGCGTCCGCTGGCGCTGCTGCTGGTCGATATCGACTACTTCAAACTGCTCAACGATCGTTACGGGCATCCTGCCGGGGACCGCTGCCTCGTTTCTGTCGCACTCGCGCTGCAATCCGCCTTGCCGCGCAGCGGCGATCTGCTCGCGCGCTATGGCGGTGAGGAGTTTGCAGCGATCCTGCCTGCCACGGATGAAGCCGGTGCATGCCTCGTGGCGTCAACCATGCAAGAGGCAGTTCGCTCGCTGAAGATCCGCAACGAAAGCGCGACCGGCCTCTACGTCACCGTCAGCGTCGGGGTGGCTGTGTTCGAATCGCCGCAAGCTGACGCGGCCGAAATCATCGAGGCAGCCGATCAGGCGCTCTACCGCGCCAAACAGCGCGGCCGCAACCGTATCGAAGCGACCGCCCAGCGCGATTTTCTGCGCAATGGCACGCGCTAATGCGAATGCGAGGGCGTGCCGCGCAATGCGCGCGGGCATAGCGCGGCTCAGAGCGATTCAACCCGTATTTCCACGTCATCGAAGCGCTTCCAGCGGTAGATCGCGGCCGAAAGCAGCCAACTGACAATAAACACGCCAATGATCACGTAACCGATCATGCCGAAGTTGTCGTTCAGGCTGCCGACGGCGTCCCAGAACGCGCCCGACAGATGCAACTGGTCGCCGATCAGCCCGAGCCCTTCGATACCGCCCACCAGCAACGCCACCACCACCGAGATTGTCGTGATCGTGATGTTGTAGTAGAGCTTGCGGATCGGCTTAACGAAGGCCCATCCATACGCACCCAGCATCAGGATGCTGTCGGTGGAGTCGATCAGCGTCATCCCCGCGGTGAACAGGACGGGAAACACCAGGATCGACCAGATCGGCAAGCCTTTCGCCGCGCTGGCAGCGGAAATCCCCAACAGGCCGACCTCCGTCGCCGTGTCGAAGCCGAGACCGAACAGAAAGCCCAGAAAGTACATATGCCAGCTCTTCGTAATCAGGCTGAACAGCGGCCGGAAGATGCGTGCGAGAAAGCCGCGGCTGGCGAGCAGCATGTCGAAGTCTTCATCCACGTAGGGCTCGCCCTTGCGCACGCGGCGAAACGCGCGAATCACCGAGCGCAGGATCACGAGGTTCATCAGCGCAATGGCGAAGAGGAAGAGTGTGGACACGATCGTGCCGACCACCGCGCCGACTTCCTTCAAGCCATCCATGCGGCTTTGCAGCGCCAGCGCGGTGGCGGCGATGCCCGCCGAGGCGAGTACCACGATCGTGGAATGGCCGAGCGAAAACATCAGTCCGACGCTGACCGGCCGCTTGCCGGCCTGCATCAGCTTGCGGGTGACGTTATCGATGGCGGCGATGTGGTCGGCGTCCACCGCATGCCGCAGGCCGAATGAGTACGCAAGCAGGCTCGTCCCCATCAGCAGCGGGTAGTGGTGAAACGCGATGAATGCCCATGCCCAAGCAGCCACGTTGAACAGCAGCAGAAACGCGTAAAGCCCGACGATTTTCTGCCGCAGCGGACCGCTGCCATTTCCGAACAGCGCTTTCATCAGACTTGTCATAGAGGGTCTACCTATCCGTCACAGGCGACAGCCAGCCGGGCGGCCCGCTATCGTGATCTTGAAGTTGTCTCTCCACAATAATACTTTTTTCAAAAAAGATCATATCGATTGCGTGCGCTGATTTGCGTCTGGTTGGTCGCGTTCGGTTAGGATCGGATAACGACACGACCCGCACCGAGGAGACGCCATGCAAAGAATCACCATCACCATCGACGACGAGCTCCTCGCCGTGGTCGACACGCTGGTGGCGCAGCGCGGTTATACGAGCCGCTCGGAGGCGTTCCGCGACATCGTCCGCGAAACTCAGGTGCATGCGCAGCAAGAGGCGCAGGATAGCCAGTGCGTGGCGACCCTGACCTATGTGTACAACCATGCCACCCGCGATCTGGCGCGCCGCATCACCCAGGCGCATCATGACCGGCACGACCTCGCGGTTGCCAGCATGCGGGTCCACCTCGACCATGAGAGCCTGCTGGAGTCGTCGGTCTTGAGGGGGCGCGCGCATGATGTCGCCGCGTTCGCAG
>JBEKNG010000565.1:0-4424 GCA_049523075.1 Paraburkholderia sp. | reverse complement strand
GATGTAGGTGTCGATGGTGACCAGCTCGACACCGATACCGATGCCGGCGATGACACGCCAGATATCGAGTGCGAAGCCTGAGGTCTGGAAAGCCATGATGATCGTGCAGACCATGTACCAGATCAGCGACCAGGTGAACACGACACGCCGCCCGAAGCGGTCCGCCACGAAGCCGAACGCCACTGTGCCGATCCACAGCCCCGCGAAGGTGGCAAACACGAAGGTGCCGAAGCCGGCCACCGCGAGCGGCTGCAGCGCCGCGAAAAAGCCCAGCGATTCGGGCTTGAACAGCCCCGACTCCACCATCCCGGGCGCGACATAGCCCGTGAAGAAGAGGTCGTAGAACTCGAACACGCCGCCTAGCGAGATCAGGATCACCATGGTCCAGACGGTGCGCGAGGGGGGCAACCGGTCGAACCGGGCGGCGATTTCGGCCGCCTTTTGTGTGGACATGTACGCCTCTTGTTCTAGATGTTCTAGATGTTCTGAATGTTCTAAAAATTCTGTCAGGTTGACCGCCGAGCGTGTGACTCGCTGGCGGCAATTTCGCACGGCGCCGCGCGTGCTCGCAATGCGGACGAATACGGAGAACGGATCGCCCAGCCCATTTTTGTACGACGCGAAATGTAAATGAAACGATAATGACTCGATAAACGTGGGAAATAGCCTCCATTTTCGCGCAAATGGTGTCCTACAATGCTACCTGATCGACTCATATGTGCGTCAGGCAGGCATCGGGCGCAAAGGGTCTCACGGTCGTCTCTCGAGTACCTCATTGCCATGTCCGCCACCAGCGACGAAGAGAAAACCAGCCCTCCGTGCTATCGCAGCGGCGCGGCCGCACGCCTTGCACGGATGCCCGTCACGACGCTGCGCATCTGGGAACGGCGCTATGGCGTGGTGTCGCCGCCCAAGAGCGCTTCGGGGCAGCGCCTCTACTCGTCGCAAGACGTACAGCGTTTGGTTCTGCTGAAAAAGCTGGTCGAACGCGGTCACGCGATTGGTTCCATCGCGAGGCTCGAACTCGATCAACTGGACCGCCTCGCGCTGACCTATACCGAGGCGGCGTTTCCGGCCGATCCGGTGGACCATGCCTCGGAGTCGACGCTCGTGATTGTCGGCACGGCGCTGGCGCGGCGCTTGCGTGGCGATCTGCCCGCCTTGCAATCCGCGAGCCAGCCACGGCTGACGGTGTTTGACGACCTCAAGGATGCCCAGGCGCATCCGTTGAAAACCGATGCGCTGGTGATTCATGCGCCCTCGCTGCAGGATGAACTGGTGCAAGCCATCCTCACGCTCGGCGAGACCTGTCACGCCAAGGTGGTCGTGGTTATCTATGCGTTCGGCACCGAGAACAGCGTGAATGCGCTGCGCTATCCGGGGGTGCGGGTCTACCGCGAGCCGCTCGAAAAGTCGCTGGCCGTGCAGATCCTGCGCGACCTGTCTCCCGCCACGCAGGTCCGCGATTCGGTGAAGGCCTATGCCCGCACGCCGCGCCGCTACTCCGACGAAGCGCTTGCGTTGATAGCCGGGCGCTCGTCGACGATTGCCTGCGAGTGCCCGCGCCATCTGGCCGACCTGGTGCGGCAACTGTCGTCGTTCGAGCAATACAGCGACGACTGCATGTCGCGCGCGCCGGCCGATGCCGCGCTGCATCGCTATCTGGCGGAAGTGGCGAACCGCGCCCGCGCGATGTTCGAGCTGGCGCTCGAGCGTGTCGCACGCGAAGAACGCTGGACGCCGGACGCTAGCTGAGTTCTTTGTGCGGCGGTTCGGTTATCTGCCGTATAAAGGGGCGAGACCGGCGGTGGCGGGATCCCCACTTATTCAATTTTGATTCAATCGTTATGGAATTGACTGATTATTGACGGTATTGGACACGTCGCATGCGTTTTAATTATTCGACAAATCGCAGGCGGGGCCACAACTCTTCTTTGACAATGATTTTTTCCAGGCTAAATTTAAACGGCTTTCTGGAAACGTTCTCCACCGAACGTTTGGGCCCGTGTATTAGAGCGGGCTTTTTTTTGCCTCGGCCGACTACGCCCCGCCGCCGGGTGGCGGCCTGGCCGCACGCGACAAGAGTCAGTTCATCGCGGACATGCGCCAATGAAACATCATTTAATCAGACTACTACCGTTCAATGCCATTTCGAAACACTGGGTCCATTATTTTCCCGGAAGACAATGAATCGGAATTGACGCAGATTTAGCGCTTTCGGTCCGCATCGGATGCGGGTAATCTGAGACTGCGGAGGCGTCAAACAATGGATTCCCCGGTCCTGTTGATGCCGCCGTGTAGCAAATGAATGCGCGCGCCCATATCGGTCCCGGGAGCGCGCATCTTTTTGTCCGCGCGCAGAACGCGCCGCCCGCTTCGATCCAGTCGCCCCTCGCTCATATCGAGCCTGATTTACGACGGCATTCCTTGACGCAAGTTAAGTTCGGATTACTTGGTATTGAAACGGCCGTTGGATCAGCTCACTGCCTCGCCCGACTGCGTCGGAGTGAAGGCGTCGCCCAGTTTGGCGACACCGTCGCCGCTGCGCGGGTATGATCAATACCGGCTAAACCGCTTCGCAGATCCCCACGGTATGGCCGCCTGACGGCGTACGCCGCGCAAGGCGACCTTACCCCTCACCATCACTTGTGGAGGAACTTACCGTATGAGCGCGCCTGAAGAAATCGTATTCCTGCTCGATGTCGACAACACGCTGCTGAACAACGATGCGGTGGTGGCGGATTTACGCGCCCACCTGAGCGAAGAGTTCGGGAACAGTAGTGACCGGTACTGGGAAATCTTCGAAACATTGCGCAGCGAGCTTGGCTACGCCGACTACCTCGGGGCGTTGCAACGCTACCGGCTGGAGCGTCAGTGCGATACGCGGCTGATGCTGATGTCGTCATTCCTGATCGACTATCCGTTCCCGACCCGCCTGTATCCCAATGTGCTTGCGGCACTCGCGCGTCTGCGCACGCTTGGACCGACGGTGATCCTGTCCGACGGCGACGTCGTGTTCCAGCCCCGTAAGATCAAGCAGTCGGGTCTCTGGGACGCGGTGGAAGGGCGCGTGCTGATCTACATCCACAAGGAGCAGATGCTCGACGAGGTGGTGCAACGCTACCCGGCCCGGCGCTATGTGATGATCGACGACAAGTTGCGGATCCTCGCCGCAATGAAGCAGATCTGGAAGGAGCGGCTGATCACTGTCTTTCCACGCCAGGGCCATTACGCGCTGGACAAGGCCAATCTTGTCACTTATCCCGCAGCCGATGTAACGATCGAGCATATCGGCGAACTGGCCAGCATGGATCTCGCGGTTTTTTCGGCCTGACGCGCAGCTTGAGACGCAGCCGGTGCGAACCTTGCTGTCCCACGTTTGTCACACCCCGGACGAAAAGTGAACTCTCTGACCCCCGTATCTGAACAGGCAGTCCATACCATGGAGTGACCCGATGGCTGAGATCAACACCCAGACCCCGGTGCTGGATGCCGAAACGTTGCGCAAGATGGACCGCTACTGGAGCGCATGCAACTACCTCGCGGCCGGCATGATTTACCTGCGCGCCAATCCGCTGCTGCGCGAACCGCTGAGGCCCGAACACATCAAACGTCGCCTTCTCGGGCACTGGGGCTCGGATCCCGGTCAGAGTTTCCTGCTGGTTCACCTGAATCGCCTGATCAGGAAACTCGACCTGAACGTCGTCTATGTGGCCGGTCCTGGCCATGGCGCACCGGCGACTCTGGCGAACAGTTACCTCGAAGGCCATTACTCGGAAATTTATCCGGACCGCAGCGAAGACGAAGCGGGTATGCAGCGCTTTTTTCGCCAGTTTTCGTTTCCAGGCGGGATTGGCTCGCATTGCACGCCGGAGACGCCGGGTTCGATTCACGAGGGCGGCGAACTGGGTTACAGCCTCTCGCATGGCTATGGCGCGGCATTCGATAACCCGGATCTGATCGTCGCCGTGATGGTGGGCGACGGCGAGGCGGAAACGGGGCCGCTTGCCACCTCATGGCATTCGAACAAATTCCTCAATCCGATCCGCGACGGCGCCGTGTTGCCGGTGCTCCATCTGAACGGCTACAAGATTGCCAATCCGACCATTCTCGCCCGCATTCCGCGCGACGAACTGGAAGCCCTGCTGACGGGCTACGGCCACAAGCCGTATTTCGTCGAGGGCGACCAGCCCGAGGCGATGCACCAGAAAATGGCCGCCACGCTCGAACATTGCATCGGTGAAATTCGCTCGATCCAGCAGCAGGCGCGCGAGAGCGGCCGTGCCGAGCGGCCGCGCTGGCCGATGATCGTGCTGCGCTCCCCTAAAGGCTGGACCGGACCGAAGGTCGTCGACGGACTGCAGATCGAGGGCACATTCCGAGCTCATCAGGTGCCGCTGCTCGTCGATGACCAGCACCCGCAT
>JBEKNG010000564.1:0-4429 GCA_049523075.1 Paraburkholderia sp. | reverse complement strand
GCAGCGCGACGCCGGAAGCCATCCGAACAGCGTGCCTTTGAGCGGATCGAAGGCGATCAGCGTGGCGGCGGACGCGCCGAACGGAGCCGAGAAAAACTGGTATTCGCCGGGCGGCGGAAGCTCCATGCTGTCGTCGGGATCTGCTTCGGCGCTGCGCGACTTGATATCGCGCAGTGCAAGCGGATACGGCGTGCGGCGTAAACCGCGCGCTTCAGATTGACCGCCCGCGTTCACCGGGGCATTTCCAAACGGAGGCGCCCAACCGTCCGCACCGTGGGACGACGGTTTGCCGAGAGGCTTGCCGGTCAACGGTGAGTGTGTGAATTCCGGCGGATAGAATTGCCGAGGCGTTGCGTCGTCGAACGTCGCGCCCAGCAGCACAGCAATATCCGCAGCGCAAACCTGTGCAGAGACAGAGCGGCCACGGGCCGTTCCGGCCAGAGCAAACGCGTCATCGATTTGTGCCCACGACCCCGAGGGCAGCGACCATTCCCCATCCTTCTCTTTCATTCTTTTCTCTCATCCGCTGGCCGATTCGCAGTTTCTGGCGAATAACGCTTTAGGCCGCGTAATCCAATCTGGCGTGGTGAGCAGGCTCACGACAGGACCAACGATCTTAGAATTCGGCCCAAATCATGCATGCCATGGCCGTGTTATCGGCATTAAAAAAAATCGCTTTAGGGAAAGACACTAACTTTTCAGGGAGATCAGATCCCGAGACACGCGAAAGTTGACAGATGGGAACCGATTATCGATGGATTGTGCGCTCGAACAAATGAGCGCAAACGTTTGCCAATGTCAAACTCGGACACATTGGCCACAATTCAGTGCCGCGCGAAACGTCGATAATTTGACGCTGTCAACGCGAATCGCTGACGGGCCGCTCTGGTTGATCGCTTTTTTGGGGGTGCACCGATTTCTTTCCAATGCTGGTTGCGATACGACGTTTCGCCACCAGCCATACGGTGGAATCGTTCGCGATTTTGGCGGCCGTGCCGGCAGGCCGAATGTGGCCGAACCCACTCGGATGACGATGGGCTCGGTTTGGCTGACCGCTGCCCCACGTATTCGACCTGGTCCGGATCATCACCGCGGTTGCGTGCGGTCGGTGTCTTGCGAGCTCATTTGCCACCCGCTGACCAACCTGAGTGTACCCTCTGCGGCTCCCCTGCAAATCAAGGTCGCGCAAGCGTACAACGATCGCGCGTGCGCGCGACAGGACCGGCGCATGTCAACCATTAACACAGGCTTTCGCGCTCCGCGGCTCTTGCCAAAGTTTCCGCCATTTCATAGGCCATTTGTCCGACAAATTACCGACCTATGAGTAAAGATAGGTAACGTATCCCGTAACGCACGTAATGGAGCGTTATATTAAAATCCAGCCCTGCTCGGGATTGACGCTTGGCGCAATGCGCCCTCCCCGACAGCGGAGTATCTCGCCAGGAGGCTGAATGCCGCACGCAACCCAGCCATTTCCCAGGGTGGCTTTAATCCTTCGGTCAGCGCCAGGCGACTCGCTGTTGTTGATGACCGTGGCACGCAAGCTTCGTTTGAATCGCATCGCGGTCACTGTGCGCGGCCAGCAAATCAATGACATGCGCAGCCGGGTATCGGTCAGGAAGGTGTCCGAGGCGTTCGACCGGCTACGCGCACTTATAGCCAACGCATGAACATCCCCGCTTTACCTGCCCCTCGCCCCCCGGTCGGGACGGTGGCGTTTGTTGCGTCCAACGCGATGGGCGACACGCTGATATCGATGGTGATCGTCAGGAATCTGATCGACCACGGCTTCGATGTCACCGTCTACGGCACTCCGGCGTACGCGCTTCGGGAGTGGTTTCCCGATATCACGATTTTCCCGTTGCCGCAGGAAAACATCGCCGCCGTGTTCGCTGCCTACGATACGGTTTTCCAGATGCAATGGAACCAGCCGCTGCATGATCTTATCCATCTGCATCCAAACGTATCCACTCTGCACGACGTCGAGTTCGGCAAACGGGCGGGCTGCATGGCGCAGCGTTTCGCCGATTTCTGCCGCAATGATCTGGCACTGAGCTCGCCAGTGATGGACAACGGCATAACCGCGCCTGCGAACCTCGTGCATCGGAGACACGCGCGGCGCGTCATGATTCATCCCGAGGCAAGCACCGAGGACAAGCGTTGGTTCTCGCATCGGTTCGTCAAGCTTGCTCAGCGCCTGCGCAAACGCGGTTACGACGTTCAGTTCGTGATCGCGCCGCATGAGCGCGAGCGCTGGCGCAATCTTGGGAAGTTCGATATCCCCGCTCCCAATTTCGCGAATCTGCATGAGCTTGCGTCCTGCATCTACGAATCGGGATGGTTCATCGGCAACGACTCGGGCGTCGGACATCTCGCATCGAATCTTGGCATTCCAAGCATCAGCTTGTTTCGGCGCCGGCGGATGGCCGAGCGGTGGCGGCCGGCATGGGGCATCGTCGATGTCGTGTTGCCGTGGCAATGGGTGCCCAGCGCATACCTGAAAGAAAGGCTGTGGCGGCAAACACTTACATGCAACCGCGTGCTGACCGCATTCACGCGGCTGACCCGGCAGGCAGCCCGCACGTACGGTCAGGAGGCTTAGATGACGCTGACTGGCAACTACAGGCTTGACCTCGCCAGATGTGGATTCTCGCTTGACCTCAGCGGCGCATGCCATTGCTTGCCTTGAGATGACTTATGCACGAAACAATGCCAGCGAATTCTCCTATATTTCTGCACTCGTTATTCCGGTCCGGGAGTACGTACCTCTTTGATAAGTTTCGCCGTACTGAGCAATTCTATTGTTATCAAGAGCCTTGCAATGAAACCCTTATCGATTTAGACACTCGCCCGGACGGGTTTATGAGACGTCCGGACCACGATAACCGCATGTTGCGGCATCCAGCGCTTACCGCACCCTATTTCTTTGAATTTTATTGTATCCGCGATCAGCTGAAAGACCTGTTTAAGAAGTCGTTCAGTTTCGACGAGTATTTCACAGGACCACGGCTTCCCGATGCCCAAAAGAAATATTTCGGCACCTTGATCGAAGCGGCGCCGCGACGACCATTGTTGCAGTTTTGCCGTAGCGCTGGGCGGATCGAGGCGCTCAAGCGTGAGTTTGGAGGCCTTCACATCCACTTATGGAGAGAGCCTCGCGGACAGTGGTGGTCATATAAAGTATCGACCTATTTTGACGCAACCACCCACGCGACCTACAACGCAGCTCAATTGCCCGCAGCCCTGGGAAAGATCCGGGCGCTCGCAAACATCCCGCGTTTTCGAGGACGTTCCGTCAACAGGGAGATCTACTTTCATCGCAGTCACCCAAAGGCTGCACGAGAAAGCTATCTCGTGTTCTTCGGGATATGGATTTATTCCTTCATCGAGTTTGAGCGACACGCGTCGGAATCAATTTGCATCAACAAGCTCAACGACGATCACTACCGCACAGGCGTGGCGCATGCATTAGCATCCGCTGGCGTTGGCGTTTTGGAATTCAGCGACGCGAAGCTGACGAGCCCCTCGTTTTCGGAAACAGACGCGTCGTTCTACGAAAGCATCGAAAACGAAGTTGCGCAGTTGTTCTGCGAATGCGGGTACGCACAATCGGAAGTCGCCGCAGCCCTTACGGCAGCAAGAACTGCCATGCCGCCCACTTCGGGTTCGCTCGTAGATACCTTGCAACAGGAGATCCGCCAGCTTCGAATGGTTGCATTTACGCATTGGGACTGGCAGAAAAAACTGGACGACGAAAACCGGGCGTGGCGAATGCCGCGTTTTTCGTGGGTCGTCGGTGGAATCCGCGGTTGGCTTGATGCAATTCAGGAGGGACAGAGGAAGCGATAGAGTTTCTTGCAGGCTGACTGTGGAAAGAAAGATTTCGCAAGATGAGGGCGCATAAAATGCAACGCACCCTATCGTATTCTTGGTAACACTGCCGCTATAGGAGGCAGGCTTGAGTCGTCCGACTCAGTTACGACATGTTACGGAGAATTGATCATGAAGAATGCGCTTATTGCTTCGCTGCTGATGTTGACCGGTTCAATGGCCTACGCTCAATCGCAGCCCAATGGAGATGGCGGGGGAGGCTCGTTTCATGGCAACCCGGCAATCGCTGCGGCTTGCGAAGGGAAGCCGGTGGGTACGAAAGTTTCGGTGACGTTCAGGGATGGACAGCCTCACGAAATCGAATGCGGAATGCATCACCACCCTCACCCGCAAGATGGCGGAGATTCTGGAGCAGGTAACCCAGCGCAGTAAGGGGCTACGGCACCGCCTTGCCTGTGTGACATCCGTCACAGCGTCAATTCAAACAGCCCTATAGTCTGCGCTCCACCAAACTAAACGACGTTAAAGCCCGCCCGGACTGGACAACGATAGCCGAAGGGTTTCGCAGACTGGCGCGGCGCGACACGATCACCACTGT
>JBEKNG010000563.1:0-4429 GCA_049523075.1 Paraburkholderia sp. | reverse complement strand
AGCCGCAGCTTGTCGTAGAAGAATTCGTCCGGGGTGTCCCAGAGGCCCGTTTCGCAGCCGTCATCGCAACTGACGGCCTCGGCGATGTACAGGAAGTGCTCGAAGAACTTCACACCGATATCGACGAACACGTGATTGGCAAACGCCAGTTCCAGGGCGATCCGCATCAGATCGAGCGCGTAGGCCGCCATCCACGCAGTGCCGTCGGCCTGGTCGATATGGCCGCCGGTCGGCAGCGGCGACGAACGGTCGAAGATGCCGACGTTGTCGAGCCCTAGAAAGCCGCCCTGAAAGATGTTGTGGCCGTCGGCGTCTTTGCGATTCACCCACCACGAAAAATTCAGCAGCAGCTTGTGAAACACGAGTTCGAGAAAATCGCGATCGCCTTTGCCGGTGAGCGCCCGGTCGATTTCGTAGACGCGCCACGCGGCCCACGCATGGACCGGCGGATTAGCGTCGCCGAAGGCCCACTCGTAAGCTGGCAACTGACCGTTTGGATGCTGATAACGGTCTTTCACGAGCAGGAGCAACTGGCGCTTGGCGAATTCCGGATCGATCAGCGCGAATGCCGCTGCGTGGAAAGCCAGATCCCACGAGGCGTACCACGGGTATTCCCATTTATCGGGCATCGACACGATGTCTGCGTTGCAAAGATGGCGCCAATCAGCGTTACGGCCGTGCTTGCGGCTCGCGGGGGGCTTGGGTTGCGCCGAATCGCCCTCCAGCCATCGATGTATGTCGAACTGGTAGTACTGCTTGGACCACAACATGCCGGCGAGCGCTTGCCGTTGCACCAGCCGCGCGTCGGGATCGGGCATGTCGTGTTGCAATGCGGCATAAAACGCATCGGCTTCGGCGAGGCGGCGAGCGAACAACGCCTCGACGTCGAGCGGCCCGTCGTCCGGCGCGGACTCCGGGCGCCAACGCAGATAGATCACGGCGCGACCATAGGGCGCTAGCTCGAGGGGCACATGCGCGGCCGCTTTGCTGCCGGCATCGGATCGTACCGCTTGCGTATCGCCGTGCACCAGGTAATCGTTGATGCCGTCCTTGAATGGACCGGCGCCGTCCATGCCGAAGAGGCGTTTGACGTTGGTGTCGTTCTCGCAGAAGAGCCACGTCAACTCAGGAGCCTCTTTTGACCAAGCGGTAACGACGATCGGTTCGTGCCCATACTGGCGCCCCACCAAATGCGTTTCGCCGCGCGCCGTGTGCCAGGTGAGCGATGGGCGGTCCTTCGTAGCCTTCCACGACCAGGTGTTGCGCGCCCA
The DNA here is from genome assembly GCA_049523075.1 of Paraburkholderia sp. Lineage (GTDB taxonomy): Bacteria > Pseudomonadota > Gammaproteobacteria > Burkholderiales > Burkholderiaceae > Paraburkholderia. Next base: position 3,158 of record JBEKNG010000563.1, on the reverse strand, counting down.
GATCTGCGGCAGCACGTCGAGCGCGGCGGCCTGGTCCGCACGGTTTTCGACGGTGACGCGCATCACGATGTCGTCGGGCGTGTGCTTGGCGTATTCGACCTGTACGTCGAAATAGCGTTCGTCGTCGAACACGCCGGTGTCGAGCACTTCATACTCGGGCATGTCCGCGCCGCGCCGGGCATTTTCCTGGATCAGGTCGTCGTACGGATACGCGGCATGCGGGTACTTGTACAGCATGCGCATATAGGAATGGGTGGGCGTGCCGTCGAGGTAAAAGTACAGCTCCTTGACGTCTTCGCCATGATTGCCCTGCGCGTTGGTGAGGCCGAACAGTCGCTCCTTGAGGATCGGATCCTGACGGTTCCACAGCGCGAGGGAGACGCACCAGTTCAGTTTGTCGTCGCCAAAGCCGGCAATGCCGTCCTCCCCCCAGCGATAAGCGCGGCTGCGGGCCTGATCGTGAGGGAAATGGTCCCAGGCGGTGCCGTTTTCGCTGTAATCCTCGCGTACGGTGCCCCATTGGCGCTCGCTCAAATAAGGGCCCCAGCGCTGCCAATGGGCGCATTCGCCAGAATGGAGGCGGGCGCCTTCGATGGTCGCGAGCAGATTGGCGGCACGCAGCGGCGGCATGGAGCATTCCCTTGCTTTTCGAGCTTGGCGGTGGGACTCACATCGTAGCGCTTTTTGGGTGGAGGGTGCGATGCCGCAGGCACGGCGATTCACCTAGCCATTGGCCAGCATCCGCTTCACCCGCAACAATTCCCCCAGGGACCAGGCCTGAAACGGCGTACCGCCAGGTTGATGCGGTGCATCACCGTCAGCGACCTCGCAGATATGATCGAGGCCATCTTGATCGAGATTCCCGACCAGAGGCGCCAGAAAACGCGTGCGCGCCTGCGCCCTCGCCCCCTCATCCGCTTGATGCACACGCAGCCATGCCTCGACGAACGGCCCGATCAGCCACGGCCACACCGTTCCCTGGTGGTAGGCACCGTCACGCTCCACCGGACTGCCCGCGTAACGACCTCGATAAGCGGGATCGGAAGGCGCGAGGGTGCGCAAACCCAGCGGCGTCAACAGATGCGTCTCCACCTGATCGACCACTGCGCGCGCCGCCGCCCCTTCGAGCAACGGAAACGGCAGGCCCCCTACCGCGAAAATCTGGTTCGGCCGGATCGATCGATCGATGGCACCCGCGACGTGATCGACATCGACGTTGTCGAACAATGCGCCAGTCGCAGGATCGATAAACCGTTCTAGAAACGCCTGCGACGCCCGCGCCGCAGGCTCCTGCCATTGCGCATTCCAGCGGGCCGCAATGCGCAGCGCGTTGATCCAGAGCGCTTGCACTTCGACCGGTTTGCCGATGCGCGGCGTCACGACCCAGTCGCCGACCTTCGCATCCATCCACGTCAGTTGTACGCCTGGCACGCCGGAGCGCAACAGACCGTCGTCATCGGCGCGGATGCCGAAGCGCGTGCCACCGCTATATCCGGTGAGAATGGCCTCTGCCGCCTGCTGCAAGCGCTTACGCGTGCTATCACAGGCCTGCTCTGCCGCAAGATACTCGTGCGCGGCAACGACGAACCACAGCGATGCATCGACGGCGTTGTACTCCGGCGTGCTGCCGTAGTCGGGGAAGCGGTTCGGCAGCATGCCTTCGGAGAGCGTATTAGCCCATTCGAGCAGAATCGATTCCGCGGCTTCCAGACGCCCCGACGCCAGCAGCAAGCCGCGCATCGCAATGAAGGTGTCACGCCCCCAATCCGTGAACCATGGAAACCCCGCAAGCACGGTGCGCCCGCCGTCGCGCGTCACCAGATACGCATCGGCGGACCGATGCAGGCGCGAAGCGAACGCGTTGCGCCGTGCATACTCAGCGTCGGCAAGCGCCTTGAAGCGGTCGACCATCGGCATTGTTTCCACGTGCGAGCCTGCCTGCAGCATCATCAACGCTTCAGCATCGGCGAGCGAGAAGGTAAAGACACCTGGCGTCGCAAGATCTTCGCTGAAATCGAGGCCGCGCTCGCGCTCGCGCACGTAGCAGAAGTTTCGATACCAATCGGGCGCATGCGTGTACGTTCCGTTGGTCGATGCGCGGATCACAGGCAGGTCCCCGTATGGTTGCCAGTTCACGCAAGCATGAGCTTCATCCACATCCGCATCGAAATTGAACGCGGCGTTTTCATGGTGCAGTGCATGATAGTCGCGCCCCGATAGCAGCGGCCGCACGTGCAACGTATAGCTGGCCGTAGCGGTGTCCCCCGCACTGCCCCGTTCGAGGCGCCAGCGCAACACTGTCTCGCAGGTCGCCTTCGCCACGAATAATTCGCCGATCAGCACCGCTTCTCCATCAAGCTGGAAGCGCCAGGTCGGCCACGGCTGCGTATCAAAGCCCAACAGACTGGAGGACACGTCGGGATACACCAGGTCAGGCACGTAGCGCTGCATGCTCAGCGCATAGCGCTTGCCATCCACCTCGAGCCAGGCCTCGATACCGTTGACCAGCACCACTCGCCCGCCTGGCGCACGAGTCGCCGCCAGCAGCAACGCGTGATAGCGACGCGTGCGCGCTGTGCCGACCGTTCCGGATGCGAAACCGCCAAAGCCATCGGCTTCGAGCCACTCATGCTCGAGCTGGAAGGAATCGAAAGGCTTTTCGATGCGTGTCATTTTTACGCCTGCCGTTAGTACTAGTCGATAGTACCGATTTGCCCAGGAACGCGAAGTATTTCTCGCCCTCCTCGCGGAAGAGAGATTCGCAGAATCTCGTCAGCGCGACGCGAGCCCAATGGCAAGCTCGATCTGCACGAGCATCGGCCGTCACGCCCCCAGCAGCACACCCGTGCGCACGGCCCGCGTGCCGGTTACTCGCCCGAGCGGTGCACCCGCAGTGACGAAGCGGATCGCGCGGCGCATGTAGAAAATACCCTCGGTCTTGCTGCTGATGGTGGTGGTTTCGTCCGTCAACGGGTCGACGATATCGAACAGCGGATCGCCCACGCGAATGGTGTCGCCAATGTTCGCCCGGTGCACCAGAATCCCGCTCACCGGTGCATAAAACTGCTCGCTGCCGGCGAGCGGCGTCGCTGGGGTGAGCAGCTCGGGGAGCGGCTTTGCTTCGCCGCGAATCGCCTTGCGATACGTCAGATAATCGA
>JBEKNG010000562.1:0-4434 GCA_049523075.1 Paraburkholderia sp. | reverse complement strand
CTTTACCTTTGCCTGAGGAAAGCAAGTAGACCGTTGTCGCCGCGCACATGATGCGCTCGACCTCCGTGTCCGCTGGCTTTCCGCAAACCGCGTTAAGCCAACCGCCCGGAGAAATATCATGAATTTCGGCCTCCTCGTGCCGCAACTGCCGCACGTCCAGGAATCACGCGTCCACTACGACACCATGGTGGCGCTGCACGCCCCGGAACCGCGTAGATTCTTCGCGTTCTGGCTGCGTCTCAAGACGCTCCTTTCGTAATCCTTCGCGCATTTCCGCCATACGCAAGCGACGCCGTCGCTCGGCGACTTACGTCCTTACGTATGGCAGAGGTGCGCCTTTTCGTCGCAATCACCCGTTTGGGAATAAAACAAAATGTCTACTCCAGCCAACGTCTCACCGCCACGCAGCGCTGTCCTCGACGAAGCTCATGTTGGCGATATCAGGGGTGCGCTCGGCACCATCGCGCATCACGACACCGCACCGCGTACTAACTGGTGGGCGCGGTTCCGAACGCTGCTGGCCATTCTCGGTCCCGGCCTTATCGTCATGGTGGGCGACAACGACGCCGGCGCCTTCGGCACCTACACCCAGGCAGGACAAAACTACGGCACCGCGTTGCTGTGGACCATGCTGCTGCTGGTACCCGTGTTGTTCGTCAATCAGGAAATGGTGCTGCGGTTGGGCGCCGTGACCGGCGTCGGGCACGCCCGTCTCATCTTCGAACGCTTCGGCAAATTCTGGGGTGCATTCAGCGTCGTCGACCTGTTCATCCTCAATGCGCTGACGATTGTGACCGAGTTCATTGGCATCACGTTCGTGCTGGACTTTTTCGGTATCCCCAGGATACTCGGGGTCTGCATCGCTGCGGCATTGACGATGGCGGCGGTCAGTACAGGAAACTTCAGGCGCTTTGAACGCTTCGCGGTAGTGTTGTGCCTGCTGAGCCTGTTGCTGGTGCCGGTGCTGGTATCGATTCATCCACCGGTTGGCCAGATGACGCGCGATTTCTTCATCCCGAGCTGGCCTGCCCACTCGAAGCTGAGTGATGTGATGCTGCTGGTCATCGGCATTGTCGGCACCACCGTTGCGCCGTGGCAGTTGTTCTTTCAGCAGAGCTACGTGGTCGACAAACGTATCACCCCGCGCTTCATGAAGTATGAAAAGGCGGACCTGTGGATTGGCATCGTGTTCGTGCTGATTGGTGCGGTGGCGATGATTGCTTTCTGCGCCGCGCTCTTCTCCGGCAAGCCTGAGTTCGGAAATTTCACGGACGCAGGTGGCGTTATCGCTGGCCTGGAAAAATACGTGGGCCACACGTCCGCTGTCCTCTTCGCTGTCGCGCTGTTTGATGCCGCCATCATCGGCGCTGCTGCGGTATCGCTGTCGACCGCGTATGCCATCGGCGACGTGTTCAGGATTCGTCACTCGTTGCACCGCGGCGTGTCGGATGCAAAGGGTTTCTATCTGGTGTACTTCGGCATCGTTGCCGCTGCTGCTGCTTTGGTACTGATTCCAGGGAGCCCGCTTGGTCTGCTGACTGAAGCGGTGCAGACGCTCGCGGGTATTCTGCTTCCCAGTGCTACGGTGTTCCTCCTGTTGCTGTGCAATGACAAGGCTGTGCTCGGCCCATGGGTCAACTCGAAGATGCTCAACGTGTTCACCGGCGCCGTCATCTGGGTACTGGTGATGCTGTCCATCATTTTGACCGCTTCAGTGATGTACGCGGATATTACCGGTGAAACGATTCTGGAAACGCTTGCGGGTGGAGCACTGCTTGCCGTCACTGGTTACGCTGCCACAATAGGTATTCGAAAGCTTCGTCGTGAAGCCGCTGACGTCGAAGTACAGACCCATCCGAAAGGCGCACGCGATACGTGGCGCATGCCGCCGCTGGATGAACTGCCGCCGCCGAATCTCACGCTGGCCAAGCGTGTCTGGATGGGTGTACTGCGCGGTTATCTGCTGCTGGCCGTCGCCCTGGTTATCGTGAAGGTCGTGCAGATGACGCTTCTGAAGTAAGTCGAATACCGCAAAGACCGTACTTTGGGCCCTTCACTCAGGCGCGGTGCCTGCCTGCTTTCAGCCGGGCAGGGGCCGCGCCCATACTCCGCAAGAATCGGCGTGTAGCACTGACACGCTTTCTCAACAGCCTGTACGGCACGCTTGCCAAAGGTTAGCCCGTCGCGGCTGTGCCTCTGGTGGTCTCGCATCAATCCGGATTTACGACATTTTTATTCGCATCGCGCTATACATTTAGCGAAGCTGGAAAAACAGGTTGCGACACCCTTCGCTCAAGTACCGGTGTCGATTCATGTCGTCTATAAAAATGAGGTTCGTCTTGAAGTTGATGATCTGGCTGAAGGCTGTTTTGTGGCGATGACCGATGAGGGTATCAACGACACGCCTGCGCTGGCGCACGCCGACGTCGCCCTGGCGATAAATAACCCCATGCAGGCAGTGCACGAAGCTGGCAACAAGGTCGACCTCGATTAAAAACATGAGCGAGCCGACCGTGACCGTTGTCCTGATCGACGACGAGAGAAACCTTCGCCGTTTTGTCCGCGCTGCTCTGGAGGCAGAGGGCATGGCGGTCTTCGAAGCTAACACCGGATTGCAGGGGCTGGCCCAGGCCGCAACGCGGCGGCCCGACCTCGTAATCGCCGATCTCAGCCTGCCGGATATGGACGGCACGGACATGATCCGGGAGCTGCGCGCATGGTCGAGGGTGCCCGTGATCGTCCTGTCGGGGCGCAGCCGCGAGGAAGACAAGGTGAAGGCGCTCGACGCCGGCGCCGACGACTACCTGACCAAGCCATTCGGATTACCGGAATTGATGGCGCGAATTCGGGCCCATTTGCGCCGGCAAGCCCGCGGCGGCCGGTCTGGGCTGTCGCAGGTTCGCTTTGGCGCCGTCACGCTCGATCTGGGCGCGAGACGCGTGATGCGCGGCACGGTGACCGTTCACCTGAGTCCGATTGAATACCGTTTGCTGTCTGCGCTCGCGCGGCACCCAGGGCGCGTGCTCACCCATCACCAGCTCTTTCAGGATGTGTGGGGGCCGGCTCGTGCTGATAACTACCATTACTTGCGAATTTACATGGGGCACTTGCGGCAAAAACTTGAATGCGACCCGGCGCAGCCCGAGCATATCGTGACCGAGAGCGGCGTCGGCTACCGGCTGATCGGCGTCGAGGACGTTCACGGCGAGTAAGGCGCGGCGCTCCATTACACAATCTTTGCAACTGCCGCATTCGCTTTTGCGGGTTCTTGACACGGCATGTGCTGAAATAGAAGCATCATGATGGACTCGTCGAAGAATCTGGAGTTCTAAATGTATAGCGCATTATCGCCGTGCGGAATGACGGTGGCGTCGTCAGGGCGGCACTCCGGCGCGGCTGCAAACAGTAGAGGCTGGCAAGCAATGAAAAATGACGAAATCAAGGCGTTGATCGTGGAGATCCAGCGCTACGCGGAGAACCGCCGGGGCGACGTCGCGCGGGGCGCGGAAACACCGGCGCTCGCGGCGCTTATGGTCGAGAAATTCGGCGAGGGAATCGCGAAGGCCACCCAGTTGCTGGGGATTGACGGCTGTGGCGAACTCGGACGGGAAATCGACCGCCTCGTGCGCGAGGTGGATCCGCACTATCCCACGCATCTCCAGTACCGCTTTGAAGCCCGGCCCGCGGGTCTCGCGATCAACGGTGCAGCACACTAATAATAGGCAATCGTATGACATTCAAACAAACCAAGGGAAACATGACCGTAGAGGCCTGCGTGTTTCCCGCTCCGGGCCAGATGTTCAAAGGCGCGCTTCGTGTGACCACCACGCGTGATAACAAAACGCTGCAGCAGATCACAGGACGCGGCTGCGGCCGACCCATGCGCAGCTCCGACGCTGCGCTGGAGTTGGCTGAACTCGAAGCCCGGCGCATTCTCGGCCTCTGAGACAGGCGGCATGCTCTTCGAACGCTTTTCCGGTCGTGTTTGCTCGCTGTGAGCGCGACGGGAAAAGCGCTTGGCACGTGCCGAAGATTTTTTACGCGAGCTTGACGCCAAGTCGTGTAGCCTGACATCAAGCAAACGAAGCGAGGGGCGACATGACGCACCCAATGACAAGCCTGCGGGCTTTTCTCGGATCGGGCAAGAGCGAGGCTCGACCCAGGTCACATGCCACGGCGGGCCGCAACGTGATGATGCACGTGACGCTCGACGCGCAACACGCCACGCCTTTGCGCCAGGCGCTCATACGCGATTGCGGCGACCAGCCATGGACTATTCGTGTCGCACCGCTGCCCGGAACGGGGCGCGTGCGGCTATCGCTCTATCTGCCCAAGACGGCGGTCAACGGAGCAATCCAGCGCGTCGCGCACATTGCGCCGACAGCAGAATTAGGTCAACTCTTCGAAGTGCCGGACGCGCCCACCGATGTCTGG
>JBEKNG010000561.1:0-4449 GCA_049523075.1 Paraburkholderia sp. | reverse complement strand
ACGAGCTCCTGCACGAGTGCATGGACGACATTCGATTCGCCTTCGCCGCGCGCTGCGTCGGCCGTTGCTGTGCCCGTGGCCCCGATATGCGCGCGCTCTGGTCGCAATGCCAGCATCGCTTCACCGCCGGTTCGCAGTTCGGCGCCGGCACGGCCGCTGATGGTGATGCCGTCGGCGAGCTGCAGGGTGGCCCACTCGCCGTCGCTCGCGACGACACGGCCGGTCAAGCCGTTGTTCTCGCCGACGAAGTTGGCAACGAACGCATTGGCGGCGTTCTCGTAGAGTTCGGTCGGCGTCGCGGCCTGCTGGATACGGCCGTCGGAAAACACGGCGACGCGGTCCGACATCGTCAGCGCCTCGTTCTGGTCGTGCGTCACATAGACGACCGTCAGCGACAGTTCTCGATGCAGGCGCATGATTTCGTATTGCATGCTTTCGCGCAGGCGCTTGTCGAGCGCACCGAGTGGCTCGTCCATCAGCACCACGCTCGGTTCAAACACGAGTGCCCGCGCCAGCGCGACGCGCTGCTGCTGGCCGCCCGAGAGCTGCGCCGGCCTGCGCGCGGCGAGGTGCGGCAGCTCGACCATCTCGAGAGCCCGCGCCACGCGCGCCTTCTGTTCACCACGGCCGATCTTGCGGACCGACAGGGGAAACGCGATGTTCTGCGCGATCGTCATGTGTGGGAACAGCGCGTAGTTCTGGAACACCATGCCGATATCGCGCTGGTGCGGCGGCTTGTCGTCGAGCCGTTTGCCGTTCAGGCGGATCTCGCCACGCGTCGGCGACTCGAATCCTGCCAGCATCATCAGTGTGGTGGTCTTGCCCGAACCGGACGGCCCGAGCAGCGAGACGAATTCGCCGCGCGCGACGTCGAGATCGAGACCCTCGACGACGCTGTGCACCCCGTCATAAGACTTGCTGACACCTGCGAATGAAATGAACGATGGGCTGGACATGGTCGTGTGATCATCCGGTGCGCGGCTCGAGCGCGTCATGACGTGGCGGTTCGCTGCGCGAGATAGCGTGCGAAGTCGTAGTTCGGTCGCTCGAGGTGGCTCAGGTTGCCAGGCTTCGCGAGCGGGGCATGCACGCCGCGAAACACCGCTTCGACGCCGCGCCGGTCTTCCGCATTGACTTCGTCGAGCAGGGTTTTCAGCGTGGCCATGTAGTCAGCCGCTTGCGGATCGTCGATGAACTCGGGCGAGAGTCCGCCGCCGAACTGGATATGAACTTGACCCACGCCGCGCGGCTGCAGCACGAGGTACCAGAAGTAGCCCGGTGTGAGCGTCACAAGATGCGTCGGGTAGATCGCGAGGAGCGCGGTCGTGCGCCGCCAGTGTCCCTGCAGACGCGTGTTGCCGGGGTGCGCGTTGCCAATCGGCAGCGACGCTTCCTTCGTGATCCAATGATAGTTGAAGGCCGCTCGCCCAGGCGGACATTCCATCTCTTCGAGCCGCGAATGCGGGCCTACCGTCGCGCGATGCAGCATCGGCAGGTGGTAGCTCTCCATGAAGTTTTCCGCGAGGATCTTCCAGTTGGTGTCCCACACGTGCTCTTCGTAGAAGGTCTCGACGTAGTCGGACATGCCGTACGGCTCGATCAGCTGAATGAGTTCTTCGAGCTGTGTCGAGACAGGTTGCACATCAGGGTCGAGCGTGACGTAAATCCAGCCCTGCCAGGTTTCGCAGCGGATCGAAGGCAGACGGTAGCTCTCCTTGCAGAAGCCGGCTTGCCGCTCCATCATCGGCGCGCCGGCGAGCGCGCCATCCAGCGCGTAGTTCCAGGCGTGATAAGGGCACACGATACGTCTGACGTTGCCGCGTCCTTCGAGTAGCACCGACATGCGATGCAGACACACGTTCGACAATCCGCGCAGGCCACCCTGTTCGTCGCGTAGAACCACGACGGGCTGGCCGTCGATCTGCGCGGTCAGATAGTCGCCGGGATTGCTGAGCGCGCTGGCGCGCCCAACGCAAAGCCACTCCCCGCGAAAGATTTCGCGTTGCTCGAGCGCGAGGAATGCCTCGGACGTGTAGACCCGCGGCGGCATTGCATGCGCGTCGTCGAACGGCCGCTCGCAGTTCGCCTGCAGTTCGCGGGCGATCTCGGGTCCAGCATCTGGCGACGTTGCAAGGGCAGCCATATGGCCTCCGTTCGACATTGCGTTGCGATGGTCACCAATCTATCAAGTCAAATTGCCAGCCAAAATATTGTTTTCGGATGTAAAAGCCAGCTTTTTCCTATGCAGGCGCTCGGACCGACTGCGTAGGTGGCCTATTTAGACATTGCGATGCAGTTCGCGGATCTGCGTCTCGCAGAACTCCGCGAAGCGCTTCACTAACTGACGCGGTTTCAGTTCGCGCGATTGCGCGATGCCGAGCGTCGTCGCGGTCACCTCTTCCTTGAACTGCTTGATCACGAAGTCCGCCCCGTCCACAGTCCTGAGCGATTTCAGCGGGAAGTTGAGGATGCTAAAGCCGAGCCCATTGGCGACCATTCCGCGCACCACTTCCGGCTGCGACGAACGGAACGCAGGCACTGGCCGCGTGCCGACTGCGTCGAACAGTCCCGCGAAGTATTCGCGGCTGTGCGGCAGGTCGAGCATCACATAAGGTTCGTTGAGCAGCTCGGACAGTGAGACGGACCTTGCGCGGGCAAGCCGGTGCAGCTTCGGCAGGATCACGTAAGGCGGCAGGGAGACGAGTGGCGTGAACGCAACCTCGTCGGTGAGGTCGAGGCTGTAGGTGAGCACGAGATCGAGCGTACCGTCGCGCAGACCTCGCAGCAGGTCATCCTGATGCGCTTCCTCGGTGCGGAAGATGACGCCTGAGTGGCTCGCAATGAAGCGGCTGATGAGCGCCGGCATGACCGGCGGCGCCAGCGAGACCAGGCAGCCCAGCGCGATCGAGCCCGACATGCCGCCGTCCATCTCGCGCGCGGCGGACTGCAGTTCTTCGGCATTCTTCAGGAGATTGCGCGCCTGTCCGAGCATGTCGCGGCCCGCCTGGGTCAGCGACAGGCCGCTCGCATGGTGGCGAATGAACAACTGCACGCCGAACGACGCCTCCAGGTCGGCAAGCGCCGTCGAGATCGACGGCTGCGAGATATGCAGTCTCTTCGCCGCCGCGGTGAACGACAGCGCTTCCGCGGTGACCACGAAGTACCGCAGTTGCCGCAGCGAATAGTGCAATTGGCCCACTTCCATCGCATGTCCCTCGAGGTTTCGTCTGTCGCGATTGTGCGTCGACAGAAATCCGTTTGCATAGGTAAAAGCGATGAATTGCATTTTTGAAATATGTTTTTCGGATGCGCAGTGCGGGCGTAGATTGCATTCATCGAGCGGATAGCGCTCCGTGACGCGGCCTTTACATCGACGGCGAAGCCATGACCGATCCGGATCAAGCTGTGAATTTCAGAAGGGAACAGCCATGACAGCTGAAATAATGTCAATCGATACGCTTGTGGTGGGCGCCGGCCAGGCCGGCGTGGCCATGAGCGAACACCTGAGCAAGCAAGGGGTACCGCACCTCGTCCTGGAGCGCAGCCGGATCGCCGAACGATGGCGCACGGGACGTTGGGATTCGCTGGTGGCCAATGGTCCGGCCTGGCATGACCGGTTTCCGGGTCTGGAATTCGACGATCTCGATCCCGACGCCTTCCCTTCGAAAGAGCGGGTCGCGGACTATTTCGAAGCCTATGCGAGGCAATTCAACGCTCCTATCCGCACTGGCGTGGAGGTCAAAAAAGTGGAACGTTGCGCGGGCCGGCCCGGCTTCACCGTTCAAACATCAGAGGGTATCGTCGAGGCCAATCGGGTTGTGATCGCTACCGGAGCGTTCCAGCGCCCCTTGATTCCACCGATCGCGCCGAAAGACCAGAAAATCACGCAGATCCACTCCGCCGATTACCGCAATCCTGGCCAACTGCCTGAGGGTGCCGTTCTGGTGGTCGGCGCCGGATCATCAGGAGTGCAGATCGCGGATGAACTGCAACGATCGGGCAAGAAGGTGTATCTGTCGGTTGGGCCGCATGATCGTCCTCCACGGTCCTACCGAAACCGTGACTACTGCTGGTGGCTGGGCGTGCTGGGCGAATGGGACAAGGAGGTCGCGACGCCAGGCAGGGAGCACGTCACCATTGCCGTGAGCGGTGCGCGTGGTGGTCATACGGTTGACTTCCGGGCGCTTGCGAATCAGGGAATCACGCTCGTCGGTTTGACGAAGTCGTTCGATCATGGCGTCGTCGGCTTCGAACCGGACCTCGCAGGTAACCTCGCTCGCGGTGACGAGAACTACATGGCGTTGCTCGATACCGCTGACGCGTATATTGCCCGCAATGGACTGGACCTTCCGGAAGAACCTGAGGCCCGCAGGACGCTTGCTGATCCCAAATGCGTGACCCATCCCCTCATCGAACTGGACCTCGCTGAGGCTGGGGTTACCTCGATCG
>JBEKNG010000560.1:0-4450 GCA_049523075.1 Paraburkholderia sp. | reverse complement strand
ATGGCGTGCGAGATGGTTTCGAAAAGATCGCCACGCCAGAACTGCACGGCCGAGATGTTTACCGCCAGCGACAGCGTGTCGTAGCCCTGCTGTTGCCACACCGCCAGTTGACGGCAGGCGGTCTCGATCACGAAGTCGCCGATCGGCACAATCAGGCCGGTTGATTCGGCGACCGGAATAAACTCATTCGCCGGAATCAAACCATGCTGCGGATGATTCCAGCGCACCAGCGCTTCGAAGCCGGTGATGCAGCGGCGAGTGAGATCGATCTTCGGCTGGTACGCGAGGAACAACTGACCTTCGGCGAGCGCCACGCGTAGTTGCTGCTCCCACTTCATCAGATGATCGGCGCGATGCGAGAGTTGCGGCGAGTAGAACTGATAGCAGTTCTTACCAGCATCTTTCGCGCTGTACATGGCGAGGTCGGCCTTTTTCAGCAGGTCGATTTCGCTTTCGTTCGGCACGGAGTAAAGCGCGATGCCGATGCTCGCATGCAGCACGAAGGCACTGCCGCGCACTTCGAACGGCTTGGCGAACACCTCGGCCGCCGCTTCCGCGAGATCGACGGCGCGCTTCTCGACATCGTCGCCCTTGATCAAGACCACGAATTCGTCACCGCCGATGCGGCTCAGTGCACCACCGTCGCCGATCGCATCGGCGAGTCGCGTGGCAGTCATCTGCAGGACGATGTCGCCGGCATTGTGGCCGAGCGTGTCGTTGACGGTCTTGAAATTATCGAGATCGATAAAGAGGATCGCGAGCCGGCCGAGGTTCGCTGGGTTGGCGACGTCGTGGCGCAGACTCTGCAGCGTTGCATAACGGTTGCGCAGGCCGGTCAGCAGATCGTATTCGACCAGATGCGTCATTTCGCGCTCGCGGCCAAGCAGTTTGCCGATCAGCCCGGTGGCCACCGCGAAGAAGCTGAGCATGGCGAGCGAGATGAAGCCAGCCATCAACAGATAGACGTTGCGCGTGTGGTTGTAGTCGGCGAATTCTTCGGCTTGCGACAGGCCCACTAGCACGCCGAGCGGATAGCCATCGATATGCCGGTACGAGAAGATACGCGTGACGTTGTCGATCGAATCGACATAGGTGCCCGAGACGTGCTCCGAGGTCGGGTACGAGCCGCTCGCGGAGAACTTGCTGGCGACGGAGTCGGCGTTGCCGGTGCGGCGCGCGAGCACGGTGCCGTTATCCGAGATCACCGCGATCACGCCGTCGCGGCCGATCGCTGCGTTGTTATAGAAGTCGCTGGTGAAGTAGCTCGGGTCTTCCGAGACCACCACGACGCCGGCAAACGAGCCGTCCGGGTGATTCAGCCGGCGCGTCATCTGCAGCGTCCATTGTCCCGATACGCGGCCGAGTACCGGCTTGCTGATGTAAAGGTTGTCGTCGTTCTCGTGCTCGTGGACCCGGAAGTGCTCGCGGTCGGACAAGTCGATTTGCTTCGGATTCGGTTCGGCCGTGTTTGAAACAAGAATGCCGTGCTCGTCGATGATCGACACCTGCACCAGCGTGTCGCTCTGCACGACCCCTTTTTCAACCGTACTGGCGAGATCGAAATGGTCCGGGGTTTTTTCGAATTCGTATTTGACAAAGCGCGTGATCTGGTCGACCTGATGGATCGCCTTGACCGTATGCTGTTCGAGCGCCGCTGAGAGGATGGCAGCAGAGGCCATGGCCTCGCGTGAAGTGGCGTCTTTCTCGACTGAAAGGCGCGCGAAAATGACCGTCCATAGCAAGATCAGCACAAGTACACCGAGCGCGGGAATCGCGAGCAGCGCGCGCCGGCGCCGCACGACCGCACCCGGGCGGTGCCTCGCATCGCGTCCAGCAAAGAAGCGGTGCTGACTCATCGGGGCGCGCGCGCCCGTGTGCCGTTGCGCAGCGGCTGAGTGTAAATCGTCTGCGCTGGTTTCGAGAATGGCTGCATGGTGAGCGGGGTGCCGGGACTGCTGCGCAGGAGGAAAGAGCGTGACGTCGTGCCAGACCGTCCGTGGGTCATCGAGTACGTTTCGATCTTACTGAATGCCACTGGATTAAGGAAGGGCCCGTGCTGCGGGTATACGCGCGCCTCGCGAGGCATGCGATCCGCGTGCTTTCCCCGTGCATGGCGGCCACGGTACAGGTTACGCCGTGCTTTCGTTTTCGAGGGATTCGTCGAGTCGAGGCTGGCCTCTGTACTCGAGCGCAGCCGAACATCGTTACATCGGTGCGACATCGAGTTGTCCTGACGAGGCGTTTTGTGGACAAGCTGGGTCCAAATGGGTAATTGCCGCGCGTGTGTTTTTTGCATTCAATGCGCGCAGCGTTCTTTGCGCCCCGAAGCTGAGGACTAGGGCAGCCTGAACGTACCGTCGACCACCGTTACCGAAGATCCGCCTATCCATGTTTTGCCGGCTGCGTCGTCATAGCGCACGGACACCTGACCCGCCCGGCCGATCACCGTGCCCTGGCGTACCGTGTACGCGAGGGCCGGGCGCCGTTGCTGTGCGCTCAGGAGTCCAGCGAGTGCTGCGTTCGCGCTGCCTGTGACCGGATCTTCACCGGCTCCGAGATTGCCGCCCACCATCAAACAGCGCACTTCGAAGGTAGCGGGGCCGTTAGCTTCATGCGGACCGTAGACCGCGATTCCATGTGCGCCGACCGCCTCGACCACGCGTGTGAGTGCCGCGGCATCGGGTTTGATGGCGAGACAGGCCGCGGCCGAATTCACCCTCGCAACGAGCCACGGTGCGCCATTATCAATGCCGCAGGGTGGCGCGCTGAAATCGACAGCGTCGCTCTTCAGTGCCTCGGCGAGTGTTGCGTACAAGTCTGTCGGCAAAGGTGTAACGCGTGCGGGCGGCGCGGCGAAGGCCCACGTACCACCCTCTTGCGCGCGCAGTTCCACGAGGCCTGCACCGCACTGCTGAAGCAGTTTGCCTGCGATTCTGGGCTGGTAGCCGCTTTCCAGCAACGCATGAGCTGTGCCCAACGTGGGATGGCCCGCGAACGGCAATTCGCCGTGCGTGGTGAAGATGCGCACGTGATAGTCCGCGGCCGGTTCAGTTGGCTTGACCAGGAAGGTGGTCTCAGACAGATTCGTCCAGCTGGCGATGGCCTGCATCTGGGCGTCATCGAGGTCGTCTGCGTCGAACACGACGGCAAGCGGATTGCCTTTGAACGGCACCGCAGTGAAGACGTCGACTTGTTTGAAGCGGACAGTACGAGCGGACATTGGAGTTATTAGCAATTCAGTAGCGCGACGGCCGATTCTACTGTGGGATCGGGGTTCCGGCCACCAGCATCGAGAGATTTATTATGTGGTTTTTTTAAGTGCTTTTATGGCTTGATTGACGAAAACCGCAATAACGATATAAAGAAACGTAGAACGGTGAACGGCGGTGGCGCGGCTAGCCGTTGACGCCATAAAGCAAAACGCGCCGTGGGCGACTCAGCACCACACGACGCGTGACAGCTAACGAACCAATGAATCAATTGGAAGGATTATTCGACTTCCGCGATCAACTCGATCTCAACGCAGGCTCCCAGCGGAATCTGCGCGACGCCGAAGGCCGAGCGCGCATGCTTGCCGCGCTCGCCGAACACATCGGCGATCAGTTCGGACGCGCCGTTGGTGACGAGATGCTGCTCGGTGAACTCTAGCGTCGAGTTCACGAGGCTCATCAGCTTGACGATGCGCTTGACGCGGTTCAGGTCGCCCACGTGAGCGTGCAGCGTGGCCAGCAGGTCGATGGCGATCGAGCGGGCGGCAGCCTTGCCTTCCTCGGTAGTGAGGTTGGCGCCGAGCTTGCCGGCCCATACCTTGCCGTCCTTCTTGGCAATGTGGCCCGACAGGTACACCGTGTTGCCGCTTTGCGCGCTCATCACGTAAGCCGCTGCGGGTGCGCTGGCGGTGGGCAGTTCAATGCCGAGTTCCTTCAGCTTGTCATACACGTTTGCTTGGGTCATGACATGTCCTTGTCGATAGGGAGGAGAGGGCCAGCGTACTCAGACGCGTGCGCGGATCAGTTCCGCGAGGCGTGCCACGCCTTCGTCGATTTTGGCAGGTGGCACCGTGACGAACGACAGGCGCAGCGTGTTGTGCTGAGCTTCATTGGCATAGAACGGACCGCCTGGCACGAACGCAACGTTCTGTGCGACCGCTTCTTCGAGCAGCTTCATGCTGTCGATATGTGCGGGCAAGTTCACCCACACGAACATGCCGCCTTCGGGGCGGTTCCAGCTGACGCCTTGCGGCATGAAGCGCTCGAGCGCGGCCAGCATCGCCGCGCACTGGTCACGGTACAACGCGCGGATGCTCGGCACGTGCTTGTCGAGGAAGCCGTCCTTCACGACCTCATGCACGATGCGCTGCGTGAAGGTCGGCGTGTGCAGGTCGGTGGCTTGCTTCGCCTGGACCAGCTTGAAGTGTAGTTCCTCGGGGGCAATGATGTAGCCGATACGC
>JBEKNG010000559.1:0-4457 GCA_049523075.1 Paraburkholderia sp. | reverse complement strand
GTTTGCCGACAATGCCGACCAGATACTGCGCCAGATTTTCCAGCATCACCACATCCGGCGCGGCGCGGCATTTAAAAGTAATCAACATGACTGTTCCCTTTTTCATCTTGTTGGATTTGCGCGCCGATGGCCGTCGGACGAACGTCTGCGCGGGTTTCGTTGGCGCGCCGGCAAGCTGCGGCGGCCACGGCCCTTGGTGGGCATCTCATTGGACATATTAGCACCTGCTAAAATCCGTTCTGACGGAAAAGCGCGCCGCACTATGTTGGGCCATGGCTCGCAGGGCCGATTGGCGCTGGTCTGCCCCCGCCTCGCGGCTCGGCCGGCGCTGAAGCGGTAGTGCCGCTGCCGCGCCACTACCGGTGCCGCCCTCACGGCAAGGCGCACGCTTTCCAAGCCATTGACGGATCGGCTTCGCGCCTCGCGCGGCCAATCCCGTTTCACCGCACGGCCTCACTGGACTCGCAACAAGCATGCTGCCCGCACATAAACACACTCTCGAATCACTGCTCGCCGACACCGTGAAGCAGGTCGCCGAAGCGACCCAAGGCGCAAGCGAAGCCGCCTTCGTCACCCCCACCATCACGCTGGAACGCCCGAAAGTCGCTGCCCACGGAGACGTTGCCTGTAACGTTGCGATGCAGTTGGCCAAGCCGCTGCGTGCCAATCCGCGCCAGCTGGCCCAGCAGATCGTCGATGCGGTGCTCGCGCATCCACAAGCCCAAGGCCTTGTGCAGAGCGCCGAAGTAGCCGGCCCCGGCTTCATCAACCTGCGCCTCGCGCCCGCTGCCAAGCAGGCGGTGATCGGCACCGTGTTCGCAGAAAAGGAAGCCTTCGGCCGCTCGCAACGCGATGCCGGCAAGCATGTGCTGGTCGAATTCGTTTCGGCCAACCCGACCGGGCCGCTCCACGTCGGCCACGGCCGCCAGGCCGCGTTGGGCGACGCACTCTCGAACGTGCTGGGTTCGCAGGGCTACGACGTGCATCGCGAGTTCTATTACAACGACGCGGGCGTGCAAATCCACACCCTCGCCGTCTCCACCCAGGCACGTGCCCGCGGACTGAAGCCGGGTGACGCCGGCTGGCCGGAATCGGCCTACAACGGCGACTACATTGCGGACATCGCACGCGACTACATGAATGGTGAGACCGTCGCCGCGAAAGACGTCGAACCGGTCAAGGGCGAAGGCGACGTCGACAACCTCGACGCCATCCGCCGCTTCGCCGTCGCGTATCTGCGTCACGAGCAGGACATGGACTTGCAGGCCTTCGGCGTGAAGTTCGACCAGTACTACCTCGAATCCTCGCTCTACTCCGAAGGCCGTGTCGAGAAGACGGTTGCGGCGCTGATCGCCGCCGGCAAGACCTATGAGCAGGAAGGCGCACTGTGGCTGCGCACCACGGACGAGGGTGACGATAAGGACCGCGTCATGCGCAAGACCGACGGCACCTATACGTACTTCGTGCCGGATGTCGCGTACCACGTCGCCAAGTGGGAGCGCGGCTTCACCAAGGTCATCAATGTACAGGGCTCGGACCACCACGGCACGATCGCGCGCGTGCGCGCCGGTCTGCAAGGGCTGGGCATCGGCATTCCGAAGGGCTATCCCGACTACATCCTGCACAAGATGGTCACAGTGATGCGCGATGGCCAGGAAGTGAAGATTTCGAAGCGCGCTGGCAGCTACGTGACGGTGCGCGATCTGATCGAATGGTCGGGGGGCGCCACGCCGGGCTCGGAGACCTCGCCGGATCTGCTCGACGAAGCGACGATTCGCCGCGGCCGCGACGCCGTGCGGTTTTTCCTGATCTCGCGCAAGGCCGATACGGAATTCGTCTTCGACATCGACCTGGCGCTCAAGCAGAACGACGAGAATCCGGTGCACTACGTGCAGTACGCGCACGCCCGGATCTGCTCGGTCGTCAGCGAAGCGAAGGCGCGCTACAACACAGACGAGGCGATCCTGCCGACGGTGGATGTATCACTGCTGACGAGCGAGCGCGCCATGGCGCTGCTGCAGAAGCTCGCGGAATTCCCCGACATGCTGCAACACGCCGCCGACGAACTCGCGCCGCACGCGGTCGCATTCTATTTGCGTGACCTCGCGGGCGAATTCCACTCGTTCTACAATGACAAGGCCGAACGCGTCCTGGTCGACGACGAAGTGGCGCGCAACGCGCGCGTCGCGCTGCTCGCCGCCACGCGTCAGGTGCTGGCAAACGGCCTTGCGACGATCGGCGTCTCTGCTCCCGAAAAGATGTAAGTCCTCCGGCACGACATGCACTCGGCCGTCGTTATAATCGACGGCCGTTCCAGGATTCTTTTTGCAGGTGATTTATACGATGGCAAAACCACGCCGCACAACAAAGCAGTCGAAGCAAACCGGGGGCACGTTTCTCGGCATCGTACTGGGCCTGATTGTCGGCCTGGCAATCGCGGTAGTGGTCGCGCTGTATATCACCCGGGCGCCTACGCCGTTTGTCGCCAAGGTGGCGCCGCCCGCGGCGTCCGACACCAGCGCGAGCGAAGCGCAATACGATCCGAACCGTCCGCTGCAAGGCAAGACGCCTGGCCAGCCGGTGCCGCAGGCCGCCCAGCCGGCGCCGCCGAACACGGCGCCCCAGGGTCAGGCGCCAGGCATGCTGCAGGAACCGGAGATCGTCGAAGTGCCGCCGGCCAGTTCGGCCAACGCGAACGGCGTCGCAGTGGCACCTCAGCCCGCTCAGGACAATAGCCAGTCAGCGCAGGTGAAGAAGCCGCAGCAGGCCACCAGCGCGCCGACCAGCACCGCCGCGGCGCCCGCGTCGAATGCCGCCAAGCCGGGCTCGGGCTCGGCGCCCTCCGCTCTCGATGCGAACAGTGGCTATTTCCTGCAGGTTGGCGCCTACAAGACGTCGGCGGACGCCGAGCAGCAGCGTGCGCGCCTCGCCTTCCAGGGCTTCGAATCGAAGGTTACGCAGCGCGATGCCGGTGGCGTAACGTACTATCGCGTGCGCATCGGACCGTTCTCGAAATTCGATGACATGAATTCGGCCCGTCAGCGTCTGTCCGACGCCGGGGTCGATACCGCCGTCATCCGCTTTACCAAGCAGTAATGTTCCGTCATGCGCCGCCGCTGAACCTCAGCGCGCGGAGCGAGTCACAAGCACGGCAGAGGCCTGCCGCCACACTCTCGTAACGGTGACAGCCATGCGTTTTGCGCACTGCCGCGCCACCCGCGCCACCGTTACTCCGCCTAATTGGGTCAACAAGACATGAAAAAGCTGCTGAGCATTCTCTTCCTTTCACTGGGCTTCGTCAGCGCGGCCGTAGAAGCATCGCCGGCTGCGCCCGTCGCGGGCACGGACTACATCGTCCTGTCGCCGGCGCAACCGGTTGACGTGCCCGCAGGCAAGATCGAAGTCACCGAATTCTTCTGGTACGGCTGCCCGCATTGCAACGAATTCAACCCGTACCTCGAAACGTGGATCAAGAAGCAAGGCCCGGACGTTGTGTTCAAGCGCGTGCCGGTGGCCTTCCGCGACGACTTCATCCCGCATTCGAGGATGTACCATGCGCTCGACGCGCTGGGTCTCGCGCAAAAGCTCACGCCGATCGTCTTCAACGAAATCCACGTCAACAAGGACTACCTGTTGACGCCGGAAGACCAGGCCAAGTTCCTCGCCAAGAACGGGGTCGATCCGCAGAAGTACCTGGCCGCGTACAACTCGTTCTCGACGCAAAGCGAGATCCAGCGCGACAAGAAGTTGCTGGACGACTACAAGATCGACGGCGTGCCGACGCTGGCTGTGCAAGGCAAGTATGAAACTGGCCCGGCTGCGACGAACAGCCTGCCGGGCACGATCCAGGTGCTCGACTACCTCGTCGCCCAGATTCGCGCGAAGAAGATGTAAGCCCCGCGGCGCCGGTATGAACTCACCACTGAAGGTTTTCATCACCGGCGCATCCAGTGGCATCGGCCTCGCGCTCGCCGCCGAATACGCGCGGCGCGGCGCGATTCTCGGCCTCGTTGCCCGTCGCGGCGACGCCCTCGCCAGCTTCCAGCAGTCTCATCCCCAGCATTCCATCTCGATCTACCCCGTCGACGTGCGCGACGCCGAAGCACTCGCCGCCGCAGCCGTGCAATTCATTGAACAATACGGCTGTCCCGACATCGTGATCGCCAATGCCGGCATCAGCCGTGGCGCCGTCACCGGCCATGGCGACCTGCGGGCCTTCCGCGAGGTCATGGACGTCAATTACTTCGGCATGGTCGCCACCTTCGAGCCGTTCGCCGCTGGCATGATGGCGGCAGGCAAAGGCGCGTTAGTCGGTGTGGCGAGCGTGGCCGGCGTACGTGGCTTGCCGGGCTCGGGCGCATACAGTGCCTCGAAGGCCGCGGCGTTCAAGTATCTCGAGGCACTGCGCGTCGAGATGCGGCCCAAGGGAGTCAATGTGGTCACGATCGCCCCCGGCT
>JBEKNG010000558.1:0-4472 GCA_049523075.1 Paraburkholderia sp. | reverse complement strand
AATCGACTCCTCCACATCCATGCTGGCGAGGTTGCGCGTAAACATGGCCGTGGGGCGCAGGTTCGACTCGCCGTTCGAGAAGACCGGGAACTCGACCGGGAATCCACCTGCTTCTGATACCCCGCGTTTGACGTGCTCCGCAATCTTGCGGAAGTGCGCGTTACACGGCGTCAACTCTGACCACGTGTTGCAGATTCCGATGATCGTTTTGCCCTGGAATTCGTGATCGGGAATGCCCTGATTCTTCATCCAGCTTCGGTACATGAAGCCGTTCTTGTCGGCAGCGCCGAACCACTGCGCCGAGCGCAGCGCTCGCTTTTTGTCTGGCATAGTGCCCTCCTGATCACTCATTATAGTAAGACTATTTAGGGCAATCACTAGGGTATCCACGCATATTTGCGACCAAAACGCGCACAATATAGTGTGACTATTCGATGGTAATGATGAACGGCTGGATCCTCGTAGCGGAAGCGTGGCACGATGCAGCATGAAAAATCAATGAGGCCAAAACATGCCAAAGCAAATTTCGGTTGGCCTGGTCGGCGTGGGCAAGATCGCACGCGATCAGCATTTCCCGGCTATCGCGGGTAACGACGGGTTCAAACTCGTCGCGTGCGCGAGCCGCAACGCCCGGGTCGACGGGGTGCGCAACTACAAGACCGTTCAGGACCTGCTCGCGGCAGAGCCTGAGCTGGAAGCGGTCTCGCTATGCGCGACTCCCCAGGTGCGCTTTGAGCAGGCGCGAGCCGCGCTCGTAGCGGGCAAACATGTGATGCTGGAAAAGCCACCCGGCGCGAGTGTCGTCGAGGTGAAGCTACTCGCTGAGCTTGCCCGGGAACACGGCCGCAGCCTGTTCGCCTCGTGGCATTCCCGCTATGCGCCCGCGGTCGAGACCGCCCGGGCATGGCTCGCGGGACGGCAGATCAAGGCAGTGACGGTCCTATGGAAAGAGGATGTCCGGAAGTGGCATCCGAATCAGGACTGGATCTGGCAACCGGGTGGATTAGGCGTCTTCGATCCGGGTATCAATGCATTGTCGATCATGACGCGCATCTTGCCTCGCGCATTTTTCCTGAAGTCCGCCGAGCTTTGGGTGCCGTCCAACCGGCAGACGCCGATTGCAGCAAACCTGGATTTCACCGACGACCGTGATACGCCGGTCCGCGCAGAGTTCGACTGGCGTCATGGTCCTGAAGAGCTGTGGCAGATCGAAGTGATGACCAGCGACGGTGTCCTGCGTCTCTCGCAGGGCGGCAAGCAGTTGCACATCGACGGCGCGGCCGTGGACATCGGCCCGGAACGGGAATACCCCGGCTTGTACGAGCGGTTTTATGAGTTGATCACCTCCGGCCAGAGCGACGTGGATCTCCGGCCGCTCGAGCACGTGGCCGACGCCTTGTTGCTAGGCCACCGGCACGCGGTGGATCCCTTCATCGAGTAAGCGCCGCGGCTTAAATGACACGCAGTCAAACTTAAAATGCAAAGACCCGGCAGGTGCCGGGTCTTTTTGCTGGATCAATCGATACCGTGAAACACTGCATCGTCCGGACCGAGGTAGGCCGGCGGACGCCATGCCGCATCGCGCATTGAATGCTGAACCAGTTTCTCGACGCCAAGCAGCACCGCGAAAATCGCCATCCGCACCGGGATACCGTTATCAGTCTGGCGGAAGATGGCGAGACGCGAATCGTGATTCAGATCGACGCTCAGATCGTTGGCGCCCGGTCGGCTGTCGCGCGGCAGCGGGTGCATGATCAGCGTATCGAGTCCGCACACGCTGTCGACCAACGCCTGGTTGATCTGGAAGTCCGGCGTGTAGCCTTCGAACGACTCGTCGGCAAAACGCTCTTTCTGGATGCGCGTGGCGTACACCACGTCCGCGCCGCGCAGGCCCGCATTCAGGTCGTGGGTCTGCTCGACCACATGGTCGTTGCGCGAGATATGCTCGACGATGTAGCTGGGCATTTCCAGCGACGGCGGCGAGATCAGCGTGAACTTGATACCGCGATACAGCGCCAGCAGCTTGACGAGCGAATGTACGGTACGTCCGTACTTGAGGTCGCCGACCAGCGCGATATGCGCGCCGTCGACAATCTTGCCGAGGCGCGAGAATTCGCGCTGGATCGTGTACAGGTCCAGTAGGGCCTGGCTCGGATGCTCGCCGGGGCCGTCACCGCCGTTGATCACCGGCACGTTGGTGGCGCGCGCGAATTCGGCCACCGAGCCTTGCTCCGGATGGCGGATCACCAGCGCGTCTACGTAGCCGCTCATCACACGGCTGGTGTCGTAGATCGACTCGCCCTTGGCCATCGAAGAAAACGTGAAACCCGTGGTGTCGCACACCGATCCGCCGAGCCGGCAGAACGCCGCGCCGAAACTCACGCGCGTGCGGGTACTGGCTTCGAAGAACAGGTTGCCGAGCACCGCGCCTTCGAGCACGCGGGAGATTTTGCGGCGCCGCGCGATGGGCTGCATGATGTCCGCGACGCGAAAGAGGGCTTCGACGGAGTCGCGCGAGAACTGATCGACGGACAGCAACTGGGGCTTGCCCTCGAACAGCATCTGGCTGGCGAGCGATTGTGAGTCTACGCTTTGCGTATATTTTTCGCCCGGTTCGCCGTGCACGACGATTTCCGACACGAAACGCTCGACAATCTCCGGCATGGCCCGCGATTCCGCCGAGTCGTCCGGCAGCAGCCATGTGTCCAAAGCCCTGCGCGATACGCCGATGCGGCTTGCGAAGGTGTCGCGGGTCATGTTCAGGCGACGCATGGCGTCGCGGAGGAAGGCTTGTTGCGGGACGCTCATGCAGGTCACCTCTCGATCAGGTTGATGTACGCGGTGCGTATATTAATTCGGCGGTGCGAGAAGTCAAGCAATTTTAGTAACTCGGGCCAATGCATGGCCACATGCTCCGCTCAACCGCAACCCGCCTCGCCCACGCGAGCGTGGTGTCTGCCTGCGCGGCCGCTAGCGCCAAAGCCAAAAAGCAGCGGCTCACCTGACCGGAGCCTGCTGTTCCGTCAGATGTGCAATCGCGCGGGCGGGTTCATTACTGTTTCGGTATCTTGTGAAATTTAGAGGAATCGAGGTGGCGTCCCGTTCTTCAGGCTTCCGAATTTGAGATGATGCCTGGCGAGACAGGGGGATAATTTGCGCCCTTGTCTTTCATCTCACGTCGGCGGTTGTCCGACTCACGCTGCATGCCGGTTCGTCCCCCCTTCGCCGTTGATGTCTTCCCTGTTTCGTTTGCGCGCCGGATTCGCCGGTGCCGTTGCAAGTGCGCGTTACGCGGCGCGCCGCAGACGGGGAGCCGCTGATGTCTTCCATTCTCGGCGCAGGCAGTCAGCTCAGTAGCGGCGAGATCCGCTTCGTCACCCGGCGCACCGCCCTGACGATCGCCGTCGCGGCGGCGGTCGGTACGGCGGTGCTGGCACTCGCGGCGGGCATTGCCATCGGCATCCATCTGCCTGCGCGTGGTGCGGCGGCCCTGCCCAGTCAGGCAGTGAGTCGCGTCGAGCACAACTATGCGATCGATCAGCTCGGCCAGCTGAATGCGTCGGTGGCGCAGATCGAACCGCGCATCGAGCGACTGACGAACCAGGTCGGCGCCCTGCGCGATTTCGAAGCCCGCTTGAACACGCCGAAGCCACCGCTGCGCGCGCCTGCCAACCCGGCGGATCAGGAAACCTCTGACGCGGACGGCGAGGGCGGCCCATCACTGCCGCCAAGGTCCTGCGTGGAAATCACCACGCGGCCGTCGCGCGGCGATGCCGCTTCGACCCGCGAGCAACTCGACTGCATGAGCGCCACGCTCGCCGCGCTCGAACATGAAACCGACGCACACGAGGTCGCGTTCAACGCCTTTCCCGGCCGCATGCCGGCCGACGGCGTCCGCTTCGGCTCGCCGTTCGGCAACCGTATCGATCCGTTCACGCATAAGCTCAGTTTTCATCCGGGCGTCGATCTGGTCGCCCCGAGCGGCACGCCGGTTCTCGCCG
This sequence comes from Paraburkholderia sp., assembly GCA_049523075.1. Taxonomy (GTDB): domain Bacteria; phylum Pseudomonadota; class Gammaproteobacteria; order Burkholderiales; family Burkholderiaceae; genus Paraburkholderia. The sequence goes on along the minus strand of JBEKNG010000558.1, from coordinate 471 downwards.
CCGCCGGCGGACGCGTGATCTTCGCCGGACCGAAAGGCGGCTACGGCAACGCGGTCGAAATCGATCACGACAATGGTCTTATCACGCGCTACGGCCACGCGTCGCGCATCCTCGTGCACGAAGGCGATCTGGTGCTGCCGCGCCAGCATGTCGCCGACATTGGCACTACCGGCCGCTCGACTGGACCGCATCTGCATTTCGAAGTGCTGGTGAACGGCGCTCCGGTCGATCCGACTGGCTACCTCGCGCTTTTCGGCGCCCATCCTCATGGTTGATCTTCGTTCGGCTCGCGACGCGGGCAGTCTTACGCAGCGCGTTTATGCGCTGCAGCCGGTGCGTTCGCGCGCCGTTCGCGTCGCGCTTTGGGCGTGCGTGTGTGCATGCAGTGTCGCCGCGGGCGCCGCCGCGATGGGCTGGTACGCCACGTAGCGCGCCGCGCAGCCGGACCAGTGCGCGAGCGCGCCGGTTTCG
>JBEKNG010000557.1:0-4498 GCA_049523075.1 Paraburkholderia sp. | reverse complement strand
AAGATGATTGCGCGCGAGCTGGGTGTCGCGGAGGGGACCGTCAAGGTGCATCTGTCGGTGATTTTCCGCGCGCTCGGGGTTCACAACCGCTCCACTGCGATAGCGGTCATCAACGGATGGCTGGAGGCGGGGAAAACTTTATAGGCGCGGGCTAGACCGCCGCCCTCGCCCCATCCCGTTCTGCTTGCTGCCACAGCGTCTCCAGCGTGCGCCGCAAGCGCGCCGGCGTGACCGGCTTATGCAGCACCGGAATCCCCTGCGCAGCGAGCGTCGCCAGTTCGCCCGACGCCATATCGCCGGTAATCAACAGCAGCACCGCGCCTTCATGTCCGTTTCGCTGCAGCGCCTCGCGCACCGCTGTCAGCGCCTGTGCGCCGGTGCGGTGGTTCGCCAGCTGGTAGTCGCACAGCACCGCGTCCGGCACGAAGCCTTCACTGAGGGCCCGTAGCGCCAGTCCTTCGTCGCGCACACCGCGCGCCACACAGCCCCAACGGCCGAGCAGGCTTGTCATCCCTTCGAGAATCGAGGGATCATCGTCGATGCACAGCACGTGCCGTCCCTGCGCCGACGGGCCGCCCACCGCCGTGTCGCTCAGGCTCGCCACAATCCCGCCCGGATCGCCCGCCTGCACCGGAAAGCGGAACACCGAACCGCGCCCCGGCGCCGAGCGCAAACCCAACTCGCCGCCCAGCAAGCCGACGAGTCGCCTGACCGTCGGCAAGCCGAGGCCGTGCCCCTGGCGCGCGTCGCGCTGCGGATTGGCGACCTGGTAGAACTCCTCAAAGATGCGCTCCTGCTCGGCAGCCGGAATGCCGATACCGGAGTCGCGCACCTCGATATAGCCGCCGGTGCGCCGGCCGGCGCGCCGCAGACCCATCCAGATCGCGCCCTCCTCGGTATAGCGCACCGCATTCGAGAGCAGGTTGCTCAGTACCCGCTCGAGCAGCACCGGATCGTCGTAGACCACCATCGTGGTGGGTGCAATTCGCAGCGCCAGACCTTTGGCCGCGGCCTGCGGCCGGTAGTGGCTACCGACCCGCTCGAACAGTTCGTCGAGCCGGAAATGCAACCGGATCACCTGCGTGACGCCACTTTCGAGCCGAGCCAGATCGAGCACCTGATTGAACAACTGGTTGAGCGCTTCGACGTTGTTGACGATGTGATCGGCGGTCTTGCCGTGCTGCGCAGGTGTCGCGCAAGCGTCATTGAGCGACGCCGCGAGCAGGCCGATGGCATGCAGCGGCTGGCGCAGATCGTGGCTCGCCGCGGCAAAAAAGCGTGTCTTGGCGAGACTCGCCTCTTCGGCGACCTGCTTTTGCTCGGCAAGCGACTCTGCCAGTTTCTGCTGATCGATGCGCGCCTGCACCACGCGCTGGAACAGCTTGCGGTAGCTCACCGCGAAGATGTTGATCGCGCAAAAGAAGAATGCGAGGACGATCGCGAGAATGGTGCGATCGAAGTTGTGGCTGCCGAACAGCAGCACGATAGCCGGCAGCAGGACGAAGGTGATGCCGGTCGAAAAGTTGAGCACGTCGAAGCCGTTCGACATGAATACGCCCGCCGCCAGCGTCACCAGCATGACGGTGTGCAGCACCGGCAGATCGGTCTGGTGGCTATGAAACGAGAACCAGATCGCGAGGCCCGGTGCGCTGTATAGCAGTGCGCAGCGCAATGCGTGCAGCCTGATCCAGTTGCGCGCGGTCAGCGCATCGGGCCAGCGGCGCCGGCAGAGCCACAACCCCAGTGCGGCGCAGTTTGCCACCGCGTAGAACGCGAAGCACGCGACGAACCGCTGCGGATACGGCATATCGTCCCAGTAGATCGAGACGAGCACCGCGATCGCGAACCAATGCGTAAAGAAGGCGATTGCGTCTTGGGCATACAGCACGCGCACCAGGTCTTCGTCGATCGCTCGCTGGATGGGATCGTCCCGCATCGTGCGGTCTCCTTTGTCGACAAGCGATGGCGAGCTTGGCGCGTTTGGTTTACCCGGCAGTTTACCTGTCAGCTATCACTTAATCCATATAGGCGAAAGCACGCGCAAAAACCATACTGAATTCACTTTCCAGCGCGGCCAAGGGTCTTCCCAGACGGCCTTCGCTGCCCCGCCTGGCGGGGCGCCGCGCTCCTTGCCCCATCCTTCGACGGAGGCTTTCATGGGCGCTGTACCGAGCCGCGAGTTCGTCCGCAACCTGGACAATGCGATCCTGCCCGATCTGTGGCGCCGTCGCACCCACCTGTCCGGCGACGAAATGGTGTCGATGGTCGATCTGGTGAAACGGGCGCTGCGCACCTACCATCCGCTCGAATTGCAGGCGCTGGGCGAGGACAAGGAAGAACTCGTCGCCCAGTTCATCTTCTCCCGGGTGCTGCGCCTCGCCCCCGGCCATTCCGATACGCACGCCTGCCCGGAAAGCGCGCCGTCCAACGGCTATGCCCTGTGCGCCTATTTCCGCCGTTACCTGATCGACTGCCTGCGCAGCGCCGGCCATCAACGCAACGTGTCGATGGAAAACGAAGGCATGGAACAGGAAATCGACCTGCACGCCCATGCGCTCGAAGACCCGGTCGAAAGCGTGTTGGTGCAATACGGCCTCGACGAAGCGCGCGTGCGCCTTGCTGCGCGCACCTTCATCGACGACCTCGACGAGCCGGAGCGGATCGTGCTCGCCGGCAGCCTCGGCTGGTGCTCGGAGTGCAAAGGCGGACTCTCGGCCGTGGCTGCACAGCATCGGGTGCCCTCGTATCACTATCGCGCCGTCAAACTGGGCGTCACGATGAAAAAGACGGGCGACGCCGGCGATTTTTCCAACACGAAGATCGGCCGCTGGCTGATCGAGGTGCTCGGCATCGAGATCGAGGTCGAAAACCGCACGGCCATTCTGATCGCGCTGAACCTGCTCGCCGCTGAATCGAGCGACAGCGAACTGAATGAAGTGGCTGCCTAATTGCGTATAACAGCGATGGCGCGGCGGCGCGTTCGTATCGAGCCACCACCGCGTACCCTCAAAGTGGCTTTGTTTGCAAGCCGCCACCGCCTACGATAAAAAAACCGCGCAGCGCTCAGTCATCCTCACAACTCAGGGCTCCCCCGCCCTGGATCACAGTCGAATCGCGAGGTGGTCATGATGAACCGCTTATCCAGCGCCATCGAAGCGCTACAGCCGCACTACGAAATCGTGATTGTCGGCTCGGGCTACGGCGGGGCCATCGCCGCGAGCCGGATGGCGCGGGCGGGACGCAACGTGTGCCTGCTCGAACGCGGCCGCGAATTCATGGCGGGCGAGTTTCCTGCCACCCCAATCGAGGGCGCAAGCCAGGTGCAATACAACACCGGGCTCGCGCAGATCGGCTCGCCGCTCGCGCTGCTCGAAGTGCACGTCAATCCGGACGTCAACGCGGTGGTCGGCTGCGGGCTGGGCGGCACCTCGCTGATCAATGCTAACGTGTCGCTCAGGCCCGATCCGCGCCTGTGGCACGACCCGCGCTGGCCCGCCGCCGTGCGCGCAGACGAATCGGGGCTCGCCGCCGGCTATGCGCGCGCCGAAGCGATGTTGCAGCCGTGGCCCGTGCCGGCTGACTTCCCGTCATTGCCTAAGCTCAATGCGCTCGCGCAATCGGCACAAGTGCTCGGCATGCAGGACCGCTTCTCACGGCCGCCCATCACGGTCACCTTCGCGGACGGCAAGAACGCCGCCGGCGTCGACCAGAAGCGCTGCGTCGGCTGCGGCGACTGCAATTCCGGCTGCAACTACGAAGCGAAGAATTCCACCCATATGAACTACCTGCCCGACGCCGTCGCCCACGGCGCGCAGATTTTCACGGGCGCAGCGGTGCATTCGGTCGTGCGCGACACGGCCACCCAGCAATGGCGCGTGCGTTATCAGCTGGTGGGCCTCGGGCGCGAAAGCTACGACGCGCCGGATCTCGCCGTCAGCGCAGACATCGTCATCCTGTCCGCGGGCACGCTCGGTTCGACCGCCATCCTGTTGCGCTCGCGCGATGCGGGACTGCCGGTGTCCGCCCAACTCGGCCAGCACTTCACCGGCAACGGCGACGTGCTCGCGTTTGCATACAACACCGAAGTACCGATCAACGGCATCGGCTGGGGCGCGCACAAGGATGGCGAAATTGCGCCGGTGGGACCGACGATCACCGGCCTGATCGATCACCGCAATACGCCCGACGTCAAGGACGGCTTCGTGATCGAGGAAGGCTCACTCGCCGGACCGATCGGGCTCGCCATGATGGGCGTACTGGGCATCGCCGCACCGGCTGATGGCGTGAAGGTGCCCGAACCGGCGTCACGGGCAGGATCGCTGGATGCCGACGCCCGCATCGTCGAGAGCCTGCTGCGCGGCCCCTACCACGGTGCAATGAACCACACGCAGACCTACCTCGTGATGGCCCATGACGACGATGGTGGGCAGATCCTCGTCGAACAGGGCCGGCCGCGCATCCGCTGGCCCAACGCCGGCAAGCAGCCGATCTACGCCAC
>JBEKNG010000556.1:0-4500 GCA_049523075.1 Paraburkholderia sp. | reverse complement strand
AGCGAGCGGCTTTATCGCCGCGCAGCCGCTGTTCTGGACCTTCCCCACGCGCTATCTGACGGGCGCGGCGGCCGCGGGCGGCATTGCCCTGATCAACTCGCTCGGCGGCCTGGGCGGCTTTATCGCGCCGTCGCTGCGTACCGCCGCGGAACACACGTTTGCTTCGACCTCGGCGGGCCTGCTGGTACTCGGCGCAGCGAGCCTGTTGGCGGCGTTGCTGATCGGCACGCTGTTTCGCCGGGACAGCGGCGTGGCGGCGGAATCTCTTACGCCACTCATCCACCACTGATACACCGCGCCCGCTAACCATCGACGGCCGCGCTTTACTGCACTAAAAACGGAGCCTTTCTTATGGCCATGCCTACTATCAAGCACGTGCGTGCCTTTATTGTCCGTGGCGGCGGCGCGGATTATCACGACCAGCCGGACGGTCACTGGATCGACGATCACATTTCGACGCCGATGGCGCGCTACCCGGAATACCGGCAAAGCCGCCAGTCGTTCGGCATTAACGTGCTGGGCACGCTGGTGGTCGAGATCGAAGCGAGCGACGGTACCGTCGGCTTCGCGGTGACGACCGGTGGCGAGATCGGCGCGTTTATCGTCGAGAAGCATCTGGCGCGTTTCCTCGAAGGCCAACTGGTCACCGACATCGAGAAAATGTGGGATCAGATGTACTTCTCCACGCTCTATTACGGCCGCAAAGGCGTGGTGCTAAATACGATTTCCGGCGTCGATCTCGCCCTGTGGGATCTGCTCGCCAAGATCCGCGAGGAGCCGGTGTATCAACTACTGGGCGGTCCGGTGCGCGACGAGCTGGTGTTCTATGCGACCGGCGCGCGGCCCGATCTTGCCAAGGGGATGGGTTTTATCGGCGGCAAGCTGCCCTTGCAACACGGGCCGGGTGAGGGCGAGGAGGGCCTCAAGAAGAATATCGAGCGCCTCGCCGAGATGCGTAGCCGCGTCGGCGATGATTTCTGGCTGATGTACGACTGCTGGATGAGTCTCGACGTGCCGTATGCGACGCGGCTCGCGCAAGCGGCGCATGAGTACGGCCTGAAATGGATCGAAGAAGCCCTGCCGCCGGATGACTACTGGGGTTACGCCGAACTGCGCCGCAACGTGCCACGCGGCATGATGGTCTCGACGGGCGAACACGAGGCGACGCGTTGGGGTTTCCGCATGCTGCTGGAAATGAACTGCTGCGATCTGATCCAGCCGGACGTGGGCTGGTGCGGCGGCATTACCGAACTGATCAAGATTTCCGCGCTGGCCGATGCGCACAACGTGATGGTGGTGCCGCACGGCTCGTCGGTGTACAGCTATCACTTCGTCGTCACGCGCCACAATTCGCCGTTCGCGGAGTTTTTGATGATGGCGCCGAAGGCCGACGAGGTGGTGCCGATGTTCACGCCGTTGCTGCTCGACGAACCGGTGCCTGTCAACGGCCGGATGAAGGTGCCGGAGACGCCGGGTTTCGGCGTGCGGCTCAATCCGGAATGTGCGTTGGTGCGGCCGTATCCTCGCTAAGCGGCGTCCGCTGAACGGCGCGCGTTGACTCTCAGTCGCAAGATGACAGACTGAAGAAGAGGGCGACGGCTCAATCGATCAAGGAGAAAGAAGTGCTGCTCAAGGACAAGGTAGTGATCGTGACAGGCGGATCGCGCGGCATTGGCCGGGCCATCGCCGTGGCTTGCGCACGCGAGGGCGCCGATGTGGCGATCAACTACTGGGGCGATAACGACGCATCGTATGGACGCCGCTCTGCCGTAGAAGAAGTGCTGGCCGAAATCGAAGGGTTGGGGCGGCGTGCGATTGCTGTGGAAGGCAATGTCGCGGCGCACGAGACCGGCGCAGAACTGGTCAGGCATACTGTGGAAGCGTTCGGCAAAGTGGACGTATTGGCGAGCAATGCCGGCATCTGTCCGTTCCATGCGTTTCTCGACATGCCGCCGGAGGTGCTGGAAGCGACCGTCGCGGTGAACCTGAACGGCTCGTTCTTCGTGACCCAAGCCGCAGCGCAGCAGATGAAAGCACAAGGAACCGGCGGCGCGATTGTCGCCACCAGTTCGATTAGCGCGCTGGTGGGCGGCGGCATGCAGACGCATTACACGCCCACCAAGGCGGGTGTGCATTCGCTGATGCAGTCGTGCGCGATCGCGTTGGGGCCCTACGGGATTCGCTGCAACTCGGTGATGCCGGGTACTATCGCGACCGACCTGAACGCCGAGGACCTTGCCGACGAAGCCAAGAAGGCTTACTTCGAAAAGCGCATTCCGTTGGGCCGCCTGGGGCGTCCGGAGGATGTCGCGGACTGCGTGGTGTTCCTTGCCTCGGACCGTGCGCGCTATGTGACGGGCGCCGCGTTGCTGGTGGACGGCGGCCTGTTCGTCAACCTGCAGTGAACGCGCGCAGCTCAAGCAGTGGATCAATGAGCAGGCAGCGGGACGGCATCGCCGGGGGCGGCAACATGGGGTTGAACGTTGGCGTCGCGGGCCAGCTGGTGCGAGACGCTGCGCAGCAAGTCGATGAAATGCAGCGCCGGTTCGGCGAGCGGTTCTTCCTTGCGCGTGAGGATGCCGAAACCGGCGAGGCTCTTGCCGATTTCGACTGGCAACGCCACCAGCAGCTTGCCGCGCACATGATCGCGCACCACGGATTCGGGCAGCATCGCCACGGCATCGTAGTTTTCGAGCAATTGAAGGGTAGCGAAGATCGACGCGCATTCGGTCAGGTTGACCGGCGTAGCGAGTCCTGCGCGGGCCAGTTCTTCTTCGAACAGCACGCGCGCCGGGCTGGTGAGCGGCTGCGCCACCCACGGCCAGTCGATCAGTTCGCGCAAGGTGATGGAGCTGCGTTGCACCAGTGGATGGGCGGCGCGCACCACCAGCAGCAAGGTTTCGCGCGCAAGCGGCTCGAAGCTGAAATCGTTGTGTTGCAAGGGGTTGGTGAGCCGGCCGAGCGCGAGATCCACTTCGCGGCGGTGCAGCAACTGGACCACCTGATCGCTGGTTTCGCCGAGGATGCGCACATTCAGGAGCGGCCGCTCGGTTTTCAGGGCGGCGACGGCCATGGCCAACAGGTCGGGTGCGGCGCCCATGATGGCGCCGACGGTCAACTGGCCATGCCCACCTTTGCGCTTGACGTCGAGGTCTTCGGCGAAGCGGGTCAGTTCTGCCAGCGCACGCCGTGCGTAGGCGAGGGTGACGACGCCGAGCGGCGTGGGCGTCATGCCGCGCGCGTTGCGCTCGAAGAGCAGGAAGCCGAATGCTTCTTCGATATCGCCCAACATGCGGGACGCGCTGGGTTGGGCGACGTTGACGGCGTCTGCGGCCTGATGGAGGTTGCGAGCATCGTCCAGCGCGACGAGCAGCGCCAGATGCTTGAATTTGAGCCGGTTGACGAGGGCGACGGTAGCGGCGTTCTGGCTCATGGGAAAGATGCGGTTAGCAGAGCGGTTTGGCAGATGCGGTGGCGGCCGTGCGATTCGGTTTCTGGATCGCCCAATCCCAACAACGGATTGTGATGCTATCGATGCAGGAATTATAGTCCGATCAGGCGCTTCGCCCAGAAGGCGCCGAATATATGAATCATCAGGATTGGAGACAAGCCGTAATGGAGACAATCGCTTTCCGGATGGTGCTTAACCCCGGCATGCGCGAGGAATACGAGCGCCGGCATGAGCAGATCTGGCCCGAGCTGGTTGATGCATTGCATCAAGCCGGCGTGCGCGATTACCGCATCTTCTTCGATGCCGGTACCCACCATCTCTTTGCCATCCTGACGCGTATCCCCGATCATCATATGGACCGTTTGCCGGAACTCGAGGTCATGCGCAAATGGTGGGATTACATGGCTGACATCATGCAGACCGCTCCGGATCACACGCCCTTGCAGCAGGCGTTGGAGCCGGTGTTTCATCTGCAGGCGCCGGTCTGAACGACGCGAAGCTCATTGAGGTTGATTGAAGCTCACTGAGGCTGATTGAGGTTGATGTAAGGAGACACGCCCCATGCAAGTTATCGACCCGCATATTCATCTGTGGGATCTGAAGACACATCACTACCCGTGGCTCGCGAATCCGGGGGTGTCGTTCGTCGGTGATGCGCGCGAACTGAAGCATGACTATCTGATTGCCGACTTGTTGGGCGAATCCGGCGGGATTGAGATTCTGAAAGTGGTGCACGTCGAGGCGAATCACGATCCGGCCGATCCGGTCGAGGAGACGCGCTGGTTGCAGGGCGTTGCGAACGAAGCGGGCTCGCGCGGTATGCCGAACGGCATCGTCGCGGCCGCAGACCTCGCCGCGCCGAATGCGCAGCAGGTGCTTGAAGCGCACGCGGCGTTTGCGAATACGCGCGGCATTCGCCAGATCCTGAATGTGCATGAGAGAAAGCTGTTCGACTACATCGGGCGCCATCTGATGCGCGATCCCGTGTGGCGCGAGAATTTCGGGCTGCTGCGCCGCTATAACCTGTCGTTCGATCTGCAACTGTATCC
>JBEKNG010000555.1:0-4504 GCA_049523075.1 Paraburkholderia sp. | reverse complement strand
AACCTTCCTGTTCTATCAGGTTGGCGCAGTCGTGATGGTGTTCGTCTACGCACACCTGAGTACGCCGTTCGCGCTGCTGATCGGCGGCGCGGTGATGGGCGTGTTCGTCAATGGCATGATCGGCGGATACGGCGCGCTGATTTCCGAGCTGTATCCAACCGAGGCGCGAGCTACCGCGCAAAACGTCCTGTTCAACATTGGGCGGGCGGTCGGCGGTTTTGGGCCGGTCGCAGTCGGCGCGCTAGCGGCGCGCTATTCGTTCGCCGCAGCGCTCGCGCTGCTCGCCTCCATCTACCTGCTCGACATTCTTGCGACGCTGTTTCTGATCCCCGAACGGCGCGGCGCTGCGCTCAAATGACGCACGCTTTTCGCGAACCGTAAAAGCAGCGCGGAATGCTCTGCGGAATGACGCGCCGCAGCACTGCTGCGACGCTCATTGGGCCCGATCAAGTGCCTTTTTCGCCGAGGGTTAGCGGCTCTAAAGGCTACGCGTAATGACCCATGCGAGGTGTACACTAATCCCCCCCGTAAATGCTCTGCACCGCTTTGCCAACCGCTCAGGTTCGACGCTGCGCCCAACCGGCGCGGGCGAAAACCGCTACAGTCGATTACCCATTCGATCCATGCAAGCGAGGCGCGCGGTGCTATGAGCCGGGCCCAATTACTTACGTCTCGCAGGCCAAAAAATGGACGAACAACTGAAGCAAAGCGCTCTCGCGTATCACCAGAATCCGAAGCCCGGCAAGATCTCGGTCACACCGACCAAGCCTCTGTCGAACCAGCTCGACCTGTCGCTGGCGTACTCGCCGGGCGTCGCCGCAGCCTGCATGGCGATCTACGACGAACCGCTCGACGCGCAGAAATACACCTCGCGCGGCAACCTCGTGGGCGTGATCACGAACGGCACAGCCGTGCTCGGTCTCGGCAACATCGGCCCACTGGCCGCGAAGCCCGTGATGGAAGGCAAGGGGTGTCTGTTCAAGAAGTTCGCCGGTATCGATGTGTTCGACATCGAACTGTCCGAGACGGATCCGGACAAGCTGGTCGAAGCCATTGCGATGCTCGAGCCGACGCTCGGCGGCATCAACCTGGAAGACATCAAGGCGCCGGAATGCTTCTACATCGAGAAGAAGCTGCGCGAGCGCATGAAGATTCCGGTCTTCCACGATGATCAGCACGGCACCGCAATCATCGCCTCCGCTGCGATCCTGAACGGTCTGAAGGTGGTCGGCAAGAAGCTCGAAGAAGTGAAGCTCATCTGCTCGGGCGCGGGTGCTGCGGCGATTGCCTGTCTGGACCTGCTGGTACACCTGGGCCTCTCGAAGAAGAACGTGCTGGTCACCGATTCGAAAGGCGTGATCTACGAAGGACGCGGCAATCTGGACCCGTCGAAGGAACGCTACGCGGCGAACACCGACGCGCGTACGCTCGCCGACGCGATTCGCGGTGCCGACGTGTTCCTCGGCTGCTCGAGCGCCGGGGTGCTGAAGCCGGAAATGGTCGTGGAAATGGGCACCCAGCCGCTGATCCTCGCGCTGGCTAACCCGGAACCGGAAATCCGCCCGGAAGAAGCAAAGAAGGTGCGCCCCGACGCGATCATCGCCACGGGCCGTTCGGACTATCCGAACCAGGTCAACAACGTGCTGTGCTTCCCGTTTATCTTCCGCGGCGCACTCGACGTGGGCGCGACGACCATCACGGAAGAGATGAAGCTCGCCTGCGTGCGCGCGATCGCGGAACTGGCCGAAGAAACCGATCAGGGCGATGAAGTGGCGAAGGCCTACGAAGGTCACACGCTTGAGTTCGGCCCGGACTACCTGATCCCGAAGCCGTTCGACCCGCGCCTGATCATCAAGATCGCGCCGGCCGTCGCGCAGGCCGCGATGGATTCGGGCGTTGCGACCCGTCCGATCAAGGACATGGACGCGTACCGCGAAGAACTCGGCACCACCGTCTATCGTACCGGCATGGTGATGCGTCCGGTGTTCGCTGCGGCGAAGTCTGCACCGGCGCGCATCGTGTTTGCCGAAGGTGAAGACGAACGCGTGCTGCGCGCGGCGCAGTTCGTCCTGTTGGAGAAGATTGCCAAGCCGATCCTCGTCGGACGTCCAGCTGTGATCGACATGCGTCTGAAGAAGATGGGCTCGAAGCTCAAGTGCGGCGTGGACTTCGAGATCGTCAATCCGGAAGACGATCCGCGCTATCAGAAGTGCTGGCAGGAATACCAGGAGATCGGCGCGCGCGAAGGCGTTACGCCGGAAGTCGCGAAGGCGGCGCTGCGCAAGTTCAACACGCTGATCGGCGCGATCCTCGTGCGTCTCGGCGACGCGGACGGCATGATCTGCGGCATGATCGACACGTATCAGAGCCATCTGAAGTTTGTCGAGCAGGTGCTCGGCAAGGCGGAAAACGTGCAGAACCTGGCGGCGATGAATCTGCTGATGCTGCCGGGCCGCAATCTGTTTATCTGCGATACGTACATCAATGAAGTGCCGACCGCGGAGCAGCTCGCCGACATGACGGTGCTGGCCGCAAGCGAGATCGAGAAGTTCGGCATTACGCCGAAGGTCGCGCTGCTGTCGAACTCGAACTTCGGCAGTGTGCCGTCGGCTTCGTCGCAACGGATGGCCGAAGCGCGCAAGCTGATCGTGCAACGCGCGCCCGAGCTGGAAATCGACGGCGAGATGCACGGCGATGCTGCGTTGTCCGAGATGGTCCGCAAGGCTGCGTTCCCGGGCACCAAGCTCACGGGCGAGGCGAACCTGCTGATCATGCCGAACGTGGAAGCGGCGAACATCACGTACAACCTGCTGAAGATGATCGGCGGTGAAGGCGTGACGGTGGGGCCGTTCCTGCTTGGTTCGGAGAAGCCGGTGCACATCCTGACGCCCGCGGCAACCGTGCGCCGGATCATCAACATGACGGCGGTCGCATCGGCGAATGCGAGGGTGCGTGTCAACGCGAAGTAGTTGTCGCTGTTGCGCCTGATGTGGTGCCGTAGCAAGGTGCTCGCAAACGGAAAGTGAGAACGCCACGGAATCGGATTCCGTGGCGTTTTTTTTCGCGTGTCTTTTGGCGATGTTTTATGGCGCTTTGATGCGTTAGGAATACGTCTCGGGAGGCAGTGTCGCAATAGAGTCTTAAGAGGGCGCGCCAGCTTTAAGAATGCTCTTATTCGTTCTTGTGTCGAGAATTTGTAAAGTTACTTCTGAAGCGCGGCACATCACATCGATAGACGACGGGACGCCCTTCTGGCTGAAATGCTTCGACGCGTTCCAGGCACAGCGCTTCATCCAGTTTCGTAGTAGCGGTAGCTGTAGTAGTTGATGATAGTAATGGGTAGTAGTGGTGCTGCAGTAGTTGTAGAGGTAGGTGAAGGTGTTGTGAAGTAGTCTGGGTGGTGAGTGGTTGATGGTTGTAGTAGCAGTCGTAGATGAAGTTGTAGTGGGTAGTTGTAGTTCCTGGTTGTAGATGGTTGCAGTAGCAATAGCCGCAAAATGCAGTTTCAATATCTGGTAAGCAATACGTAGTAAGAAGCGTGTTGTAGGTAGTTGATGGGTGAAGTAGTAGTAAGCCGTAAGCCGTAAGTGAAGTTGTTGTACGTAGTGTTGGTGTTGTAAGTGGTAGCAGTGGTGGTAGCAGTACCGCCCGTTCCCGCGCTTTAGTTTCACGCGTGGGCCACAGGCAAAAAAAAGGCGGCTGTCCTCACGGGCAGCCGCCTTTTCCATTTCCCTCTACCGCATCGTGTTCGGGCTATCAGGTAAGACACGCACCCGATAGACGCGATCGCGGGCGTCCATATGCTGCGTCGGCAATCGCCGATCAGGCCGCGTGCTGCGCCTGACCGCCTTGCGGGGAGCGCCAGCGAGCCAGCAAGTCCTGCCACTTCACGCGCACGCCCTTGAGGTTGTTTTCCTTTACATGTCCGTAGCCGCGGATGCCGTCCGGCAGATTCGCCAGTTCGACCGCCAAGGCATGTTTTTGCACGCTCAGACCGCCGATCAGCTCACGCACCAGTGCCTCGTACTCACTGATCAGCGCCCGCTCGGCGCGGCGCTCCTCCGTCTTGCCGAACACATCGAACGCCGTGCCGCGCAGGAACTTGAACTTCGCAAGCACGCGCATGGCGCTGAGGATCCACGGTCCGTACTTCTTTTTGATCAGATGACCGTGCGCGTCCTTCTTCGAGAAGGCCGGCGGCGCGAGGTGAATGTTGACCTTCCAGTCCCCCTCGAAACTCGCCTTCAGCTTTTCGATGAACGCCGGATCGGCGTACAGGCGTGCGACTTCGTACTCGTCCTTGTAGGCCATCAGCTTGTGGAGGTTTTTCGCCACCGCTTCGGTCAAGGGCAATTGACCGTCGCCCACGTCTAGCGCTGATTCGGCCACCCGCACTTGCGCCACCAGTTCCCGATAGCGTGCCGCGTAGGCGTCGTTTTGCCATGCGCTCAGGTAGTCGGCGCGCTTGTCGATCAGCGTATCGAGCGCCTTCGGCGTGTGCAGC
>JBEKNG010000554.1:0-4512 GCA_049523075.1 Paraburkholderia sp. | reverse complement strand
CAGCGCGTCGAGGCCGTCGGTGAGCGCGAGGGTGACGCCTTCGAGCACGGCATAGCCGAGCAGCGCGCGATCGGTTGCATGGTTCATGCCGAAAAACACGCCCTGCGCATACGGGTCGTTGTGCGGCGTGCGTTCGCCGGACAGATACGGCAGGAAGAACGGCGCACTCGCCAGCGCGTCGGGCGCTAGTGCTTCGATTTCGGCAAGCAGGGTAGGCTCGTCGGTCGAGGTGAGCTTGCAGACCCAGCGCAGGCAACTGGCCGCCGACAGCACGACACTCATCTGATGCCAGCGGTCCGGAATCGCGTGGCAAAACGCATGCACGGCGGAGGCCGGATTTGGCCGGAAACTGTCGCCGACCACGCACAACACGCCCGAGGTGCCGAGCGACACGAAGCCATCGCCCGGTTGCGTCGCGCCGATGCCGATGGCACTGGTCGCGTTGTCGCCGCCGCCGGCCGCGACGACGACCCCTTCGCCCAAGCCGAACTCGCGTGCGATGTCGGCGCGCAAGGTGCCGGACGACTCACTGCCTTCGCACAGACGCGGCATCTGCGAGCGGTTCATGTCGCAGGCGGCGAGCAGCGTATCGGACCAGTCGCGCTTCGCCACGTCGAGCCAAAGCGTGCCCGCTGCATCCGAGGGATCGGACACCTTGTCGCCGGTCAGTTGCAGCCGTAGATAATCCTTGGGCAGCAGCACGTAAGCGGTCTGCCGGAAAATGTCAGGCTCATGGCGCGCTACCCACAGGAGCTTGGGCGCGGTGAAGCCGGGCATCGCCAGATTGCCGGCGATCTGATGCAGTTTCGGCGCCCGCTCAGTCAGCTCGGCGCATTCGTCGACGCTGCGCATGTCGTTCCACAGAATGGCCGGGCGCAGGACACGGTCTTGCGCGTCAAGCAGCACCGCGCCGTGCATCTGGCCGGACAGGCCAATGCCGCGCACCTGCGCGAATTCGTCGGGGTACTTCGTGCGCAACGCGGACAGGGCGGCTCGCGTGCCGTCCCACCAATCGGAGGGATTCTGTTCGGCCCAGCGCTGATGCGGGCGCGAAACGGTGAACGGAGAACCTGCCGTGCCGATGACGCGGCCGTTGGACGCGAGCAGCAGGACTTTTACTTCGGACGTGCCGAGGTCGATGCCGAGATACATGGGCGAGGAACCTTCGTCGTTAGGGATGCGCTACTTTAGCCGCACACGGCGGCCGATGCCATGGGCGTTAGACCTGGCTTGGGATGGAACGGGGTGGAGCGAGGCGCGGCGGAGGCGAAGGCATGGAGACGCGGTGGGCGCGCCCCCAAACCTCCAGAAAAGCTCAGCCGTGCCTGGCCAGCCAGGCGTCCACGCGGGCCAGCGCGCCGCGCAACGCCTTCTCCAGATGGGGCGTCTGCGCCATGCTGCCCCACAGTAGCCGGTCGGCGCCGAAGGCCTGCAGCGGATCCGGTGCGGCAAAGAAAGCGCGGGCGACGCGTTCGTCCATCACGCCATCCTGGTACTTGTAGGGCAATTTGCCGGCCTGCCAGCGGTCGAGAAAGCGGAAGAACAGGGCCGGCAACACCGCGGTGGCCGCCGGTTCGACGCCGCGCGCGAAGCATTCGGCGAGTGTTGGGGCAATGAAGCCGGGGATCTTCGAGAAGCCGTCGGCGGCGACCCGCTGGTTGGTATCCTGGATGTGCGGATTGCTGAAGCGGTCGAGGACGACGTCGCGATAGCGAGCCAGATCGAGCGGGCTCGGCGTGAGGCAGGGGATCACGTCCTGGGTGACGTAATCGTAGGCGAACTGGCGGATCTCGGGATCGAGCGTGCCTTCGTGGATGTAGTTCAGTCCGACCAGCGTCCCCGCCCACGCGATACAGCTATGGGTGGCGTTCAGGATGCGGATCTTGGCCTCCTCGTACGGCACCACCGAGTCGACCAGTTCCGCGCCGACACGCTCCCATGCCGGACGTCCGGCGCGGAAGTGGTCTTCGATCACCCACTGGATAAACGCCTCGCCCATCACTGGCACCGCGTCGTCGAAACCGGTAGCGGCGAGCACGCGCTCGCGCACGTCCGGGGTCGGTCGCGGCGTGATGCGGTCGACCATCGAACTCGGCGAGGTCGTGTTGGCGTCGAACCATGCCCGCAGCGCGTTGGCGCCGCGCCGCTCGAGAAATTCGCTCATGCCTGTGTGAAACCGCTCGCCGTTGCTGCGCAGATTGTCGCAGCTCTGCAGCGTCACCGGGCCCGCGTTGCGTTGCATGCGTGCTTCGAGAATGGCGGCCAGCGCGCCGTAGATGGTGGTGTGGCCGCCCTTCAGGTCCGCCGCGAGGTCAGGGTTAGCGGTGTCGAGCCGGTCGTGTTCGTCGAGGTAATAGCCGCCCTCGGTGACCGTGAAGGCAATGATCTTGCAGGCCGGGTCCGCGCCGGCCTCGATCAGCCCGTCGAGGCTTTCGGACCACGGCACCACGCGTTCGATCGAGCGCACCGTCTCATACTCGCGCTCGCCGCCCGGCGTGACGGTTTCGAGCGTATAGACGCCGTCTTGCGCGGCGAGCGCCTCGAGTACTGGATTCATGTCGCCGCGAATATTGCCGACTGTCAGCGACCAACGTGGCTCGCCTTCCTCGCGCAACTCGTTCAACCGGTGCAGATACCACGCCTGATGGGCGCGGTGAAACGATCCTGCACCAATGTGCAAGATCACGCGTGCGTCCGCGCCGCCGCTTTGGTCGCTGTTCATGTGCGTCTCCTATGTCGACCGGAGTTAGCGCTTTCAGCGCTACTCCGGTCCCATGCCACATGGTGGCGAAAGTGCTTCGCACGGTCTGGGCGTGCGTTTTCTGATTTGGAGCATTTGCTCTGCATGTGAGCGAATGATCGTACCCGGTGAATCGAAAGTCAAGGCGGCAAACGCCGCAATCTGTGGCGCAGCGCCGCGTGACGGGCCTTCCCGGAGGTGCGCAGCGCGTTCGCAACGTTATAAGGAGGGGCTTTGCGGCGCTGCTGCATTGCATCAATCTTGACGCGCGAAGTGCAGGGCTGAGGCGCTTGCAAAAAAGTATCAGTCAGCAGTGCCATTTTTAGTGGCGTGCGACCAGTTTGAGGTCTAATTTTCGTTATACAAACCGAAGACCGGCGGCGCGCCACACCTGCAGCGCTGTACCGGGCCGCTTCAATGGAGGAGGACACGTGCAACCCGATCTCGAACTCGTGGCTGTGCGCCGCGACGAATCGTTCAAGGCGTGGTATCACGGCTATCCGTACCGTACGGTGCGCTGGCATTTTCACCCTGAGTATGAAATCCATCTCATCGTGGCGACCACGGGCAAGATGTTCGTCGGCGATCACATCAGCGGTTTTGCGCCCGGCAATCTGGTGTTGCTGGGACCGAACCTGCCGCATAACTGGGTAAGCGACGTGCCCGAGGGCGAAACCGTCGAGCAACGCAACCTGGTCCTGCAGTTCGGTCAGGAGTTCGTAGCGCACTGCATGGAGAGCTTTCCCGAGTGGCGCCAGGTGGAAGGCTTGCTGACCGCTTCGCGACGCGGCGTGTTATTCGGTGCGCAAACCAGCGCGGCAATCCGGCCGCTCTTTCTGGAGTTGCTGGCCGCACGCGGCTTGCGTCGCCTCATGCTGTTCATGTCGATGCTCGAAGTGCTGCTGAGTGATGAGGATACCGAACTGCTGGCGAGTCCTGCATATCAGGCGGATCCCACCGGGTTTGCTGCCACGCGCATCAATCACGCGCTGTCCTACATCGCTCAGAATCTCTCGGCGGAGTTGCGCGAGTCGGACCTGGCACAACTGGCGGGTCAGAGTGTGAGCGCGTTCTCGCGTTATTTCCGCCGCCATACCGGCATGCCGTTCGTTCAGTACGTGAACCGCATGCGCATCAATCTCGCCTGTCAGTTGCTGATGGACGACGCGTTGAGCATCACCGACATCTGCTTCAAGGTGGGTTTCAATAACCTGTCCAATTTCAACCGGCAGTTCCTGGTTGCCAAGGGCATGGCACCCTCGAAGTTTCGCCGCTATCAGCAACTAAACGACGCGAGCCGCGACGTCTCCGACGAAGCGGCCGCTCGCGGCGCGGGGATCGAGGATGCGCCGTCGATCGTGCCGGCCGTTCAGACCCACGGTCACGCGCGGACCGCATCCGCCGTTTATCCAACGACGTAAGCCGGTCATGTACCGGCTACTACCTCTATGAACACAACCTTCGATTTTTCAGGGCGCTCGGTGCTTGTTACGGGCGCATCGAGCGGCATTGGCCGCACCACCGTCGAGCTGCTGTGCGCGAGCGGCGCGAGTGTCGTCGCGGCGTCGCGCAACGTCAACGAACTGGCGCGACTGGCGGAAGAGACGGGTTGCGAGCCGCTGGTACTCGATGTCGGCGATCCGGCGGCAATCGACGATGCGCTTGCGGAACTCGATGCGTTCGATGGTCTCGTGAATTGCGCGGGAATCACTTTGCTCGAGCGCGCGATCGATACGACCGCGGCGAGTTTCGATCACGTGATGGCGGTGAAT
>JBEKNG010000553.1:0-4512 GCA_049523075.1 Paraburkholderia sp. | reverse complement strand
CACGCAATTCCGTTTTCAGCTGTATGACCATCGCCGGCGAAGTGGCCATCGCGATGGCAGAGAGCACCAGTGCGACGATTGTCGGAACATGCAGGAACAACAGAACCGGCAAGACAAGCACAAATGTCAGCGTTGACTCAGCGACGCTCGACAGAATCAACCAGGGATTGCGACGGATCCAGCGTAAATCGAGCCGGCTGCCGAGTTCGAACAGCAACAGGCCGAGTGCGACATCAAGTAGCGGCCTCGCCGCTTTCGCCGAAACCGTGTCGATCACGCCGAAGCCGGCAGCGCCGGCCACCAGACCGATCACTGCATAACCGGAAATGCGTGGCAGACGCCACGCGCGATAGCAAAGTTCGCCGCACAAACCGGCGGCGAGCAGTGCAAGCCCTGCCCAAAAAATGGCATCGGGTGAAAGCGGCCAGCCTGGGAAGAATGAAAAAGCTGACTTCATTGTGGTGGGTTCTCCTTTGTCTACCGGAGTAAGAGCTTTGCATGGGACCGGAGTCGCGAGCTTTGCGCGGGACAGCTAAAGCGCGAACTCTGGTCGACAGCTAAACCGCTACCTCCGGTCCCATGCACATGGTTGCTGTTAGCAACGGCAGGCGACACGAACCGGCGGAAACACCGGCAAGCCCGTCAACGCGCGATGTCTTGATTGCTGCGCTTGCTTTGTGCCGACCAGCGTTGCGAATAGTCAACGATCGGTTGATATCTGAACGCGCCGGACCCGCAAACCTGCAAGCGGTGAACCCGGGTGTGCTGCTGCAGCACGGGCTCTCCCCAGCGATGGGTCCCGGCACGGGTGAAAGAACGCCGTCGACCTGAATCAGAGTCTGATGGACCGGCACCGTTCCGTTGGTGCGTCTGCCGTTTGTCGCAGGGTATGACGCGGAAAGAACGGCGATTGTGCCATAGGTTTTCGGGGTCGATTGGAAACGCTCGAATGAGGGCGCGAAGCGGTAAAAATGGGCCACTTCCGCCGAAGAACAAGAAAAATCGACCGACTGGAGACACTGTCGTCTTCTGGCCGCGTACCCAGAGCCCTTTCCTCTTTTTACTTTTGCTCAGCCTCGAAGACCCGCTCGACCTGGACTGTTGCTGTGTCGATGGGCGTGGTAGCGCGACGGCCTTTCTGTTTATTGGTTTACTCGTATGTATACGTAGTAGCAGTTAACAAGTGTCGCCCATTTCTGTGGATAACTCTGGTTTACTTAGCCGTATCAGTGCCTTACCGAACGCACAACCGGCTGCACAGTGTGTGCGGCTGCGGCGGGTTGTGGTGAGTAACTTTTTGCGATTTCGGCACGCGAGGAAGTTACCCCGTTTACGTCCACATCCCGTCCACACGCATTGCACCCGCAATGAGCCGGGTTATCCACAGCGGGCCGTGGATAACTTTTCGCCGGGTTCGAGGTCGGCGTGAAGTGTTACGAGTCTCAGAGGGCCGTGCCCTGGCGTAATGCGCGTAACAGAAAACGGGCGGGATCGAGATCCTCGGCGAGGTCCCGACCGATCGGCCACGGTTCGCCTTCGATCTGCGAGGCGATCAGTTCAGCGCCCAATCCGGCCCACACAAGACCGCGCGAACCGTATGCAAAGGCGCCATACAAGCCATCCGTGCGTGGCAGATCGAGCGGCCATGCGCCGCGCAAGCGCTGGCTCTCCTGGATTGCGGCGGCTTCGTCGGCGAGTGCGCCGATCATCGGCAGACGATCGCTCGTCACGCAGCGAAACGCGACGCGTCCCGCGAGCGAGTCGGCGTGCTGCGCGTCGAGGGCGCTGGCGAGCGTGGGTAACATCTTTGCGAGGCGTTGCAGGTTTTCGATGTGTCCCGCGATTTGCACCGCGCGCTCGGGATCGTCGATATCGAAGGTCGCGCCGGTTAGCGTGACGCCGTCAGGAAGCGGCACGGCATAGCCGTCACCGATCACCGGTAACGCGAGCGGCGGCACCTTGCCGGCCGGCAGCAACGTCAGTTGACCGCGCACGCTGCGGGTGGGTGCGTATTGCAAACCGGCTACCCGCGCGGCGTCATGTGCATTCGCAAAGATCACCACGCTTGCGCGCGCGAGTACGTGTCCCTCAGCGTCGAATACGCTCCATTGATCGCCCACGCGTTCGACGCGCGCGGCTTCGACACCGAAGCGCTGTTCGAGCCGCTCGCCTGCCGCTGCACATTGAGCCGCGCAGAGCGTGGCGGGATCGATCCACCCGCCGTGTGGAAATAGCCAGCCGTCCTGCGTCAGCGTAAATTTCGCAATCCTCTCTGATTCGGCGCGCCCGAGCAGCGTCACGTACTCAGGCGGATACGCGAACCCGGCCAGCGCAGCAGCCATCATGCTGGCTTCGTCGTGGTTTTCCGCAAGCTGTAGGAGTCCTACCGAGCCGCGTACGGGACGATGTCCTGCCTGCTCGAGCGCTTTCCAACGTTGCAACGCATACAGAAAGCCGGCGCGTGTGATGCGCGAAGCAACACCGTCGTCACGCGAAAGTAACGGGTGAAACACACCTGCCGGATTACCCGACGCATCGCGCGCGAGCGCAGCATGCCGTTCGAGCGAAGTCACGCGCCAACCGCGCGCCGCGAGCCGCTCGATCACGGCGCAGCCGGCAAGGCCCGTCCCAATCACGACCGCGTGCCGTTCATGCACTGCGAGCGGCGCCGGCGGTTCGTGCCGGCGCACCCTCCAGCGCGGTGCAAAACGGCCTACCAGCATGGCGCGTTTCCAGCCGAAGCCTTCGACCTTGCAGTATTCGAAGCCGGCTTGCGTGAGGGCGCGTTTTACGTCACCGGCGCTGGTGTAGGTCGAAAACGTGGCGTCTTCGCCAGCGAGGCGCGCGAGCGCCTTGAAGATGGCCGGCGTCCACATCTCGGGATTTTTCGCCGGTGCGAAACTATCCAGATAGAAGGCATCGGCACGCAGCCAGAGTGTCGGCAAGGTTTCTGTGGCGTCGCCGAATACGAGTGTCAGCGTGACGCGCCCGCCTTCGAATTCGAGCCGGTGCGGGCCGGGAACGAGCATCGGCCACGCGTCGGCAAGTGTCTGGCCGAGGCCGGCAATAGTTGCGTCTGCAACCGTCGCGGCATACGCGCCCAGCAGATCGGCCTTGGTAAACGGGTGTTTTTCTGTCGAAACGAAATGCAGCCGCTCGCAGCGTGCGGGGTCGGCGCGCCATGCCGCCCAGGTCATCAGGAAGTTGATACCCATCCCGAAGCCCGTCTCGAGCACGGTGAAAAGACGTCTGCCCTGCCATCGCCCGGGCAGGTCATTGCCTTGCAGGAACACGTATTGCGCTTGGGCGAGACCGCCCACGGCGCTGTGATAGATATCGTCGTGGCGTGGCGAGAACGGCGTGCCGTTGTCGCGAAACGCCAGGGTGGCGGGGATCAGCGGATCGGTCATGCGGGGCAAAAAATCGATGGACGAACGGGTCAAGCGTTACCGGACGAGGCGCGCCGGCCGTCGCGCAACGGGCCGCCGCGGCTAAAGGACGCCCGGAACGTTGGCAAAAACCAACGCCAGTCTCATGTAAAGCCCTGATTAGACGGCCGTTTCGATTCCAGAAATAACAAAAGTGGTAATTTCCTGACTGGGCAAGGCAAACAACCGTGTATTCTTCGAAACCCTTGTCCAGATTGGGTTTGCGCTGCGCTATCATAGCAAGCGCCGCGAAGGGAAGCGGCAGCACGGCCGTCATGCAGAGACCTGCGTGGCGGGTTTGTCCGGAGGGCTCCGGAGCCGTAGCTGCTCGACGGCGCGGCCCGCGCACGTATAATCGGCGCGTTCGCGCTGTTCGTGTCAACCTAAACCAGAAAGGAACCTTAATGAACAAACAGGAACTGATCGACGCCGTCGCAGGTCAGACGGGCGCCAGCAAGGCTCAAACCGGCGAAACGCTGGACACGTTGCTCGAAGTGATCAAGAAGGCTGTGTCGAAGGGTGACGCGGTCCAGTTGATCGGTTTTGGTAGCTTTGGCTCGGGCAAGCGCGCAGCACGTACGGGCCGCAACCCGAAGACTGGTGAAACCATCAAGATCCCGGCCGCCAAGACCGTCAAGTTCACGGCTGGCAAGGCGTTCAAGGACGCTGTCAACAAGCGCTAAGCACCTTAGTGTTGCGTTGCTGACACCCGCCTCAGGCGGGTTTTTTTTCGTCCGCGTTTTGCATCGGGTGTGTGGCAAGCGCGACACCAGCAATCAATGCGACTGATAGCGCGTGGTCAGTGATGATGATGGAGGATTTCGCCGTTGCCATGATCGGGATCATGGTCATGATCGTCTTCGGCGTCGAAGTCCCACGCAGGGAACGGATCGTTAAATTGCGACCAGCCCTGCGGCCCCAGCGCGTATTCAGCATCATTCAACAGGCATGCATCGAACTTCGCGCGCCACACGGCCGGCTCGATGCCGACGCCGATCATCACCAGTTCCTGACGACGGTCGCCAATGCTGAAGTCGGTCGGGTCGCCGTGCCAGTCGGCGGCGATTTCTGCCGCGAGCTCGTC
>JBEKNG010000552.1:0-4516 GCA_049523075.1 Paraburkholderia sp. | reverse complement strand
GCCGGGAATCAGCGTTCCTGAATTCAGCAGCCAGTAGTCGGGGTTGGAGATGGGCAGCGAGTGGCCGTCGGTGACGATGAACGAGAGGCTGCCGGCGATTGCATATGTGCTTAGCGTCACCACGAATGGCGCAAGTCCGACGAACGTCACAAGCGCGCCATTGATGGCACCAATCAGGATGCCTACGGAAAGTCCGGCGAAGCTGCTGGCAATCGCGCCATAGCCATGTGCCATCACAAGACCGGTAACCATGCCCGTCAGAGAAAACACCGAACCGACGGACAGATCAATGCCGCCCGTGATAATCACGAGCAGCACGCCGAACGCCATGATGACGAGCGGTGCGGCGGCCTGCGTGACATTGGAGATATTGCCGCCGGACAGCGCGGCCGGCACGATCATGCCGACCGCGAGTTCGATCACGATGATGGCGAGCGCAATCGCAATCTCGGTGCGATACGCCGACAGCAGACGGCGACCCGCGCCGCTGCGCCGCACGTGTCCCTCCGGGATCGAATGAGTAACTGATTTCATAACTGTCTCCAGGTAAATATCGTTCTTTCGCGGACCGTATCTAGGCGGCCATGCCGGTCGCGGCAGCGAGTTGCGTTTCGTTGACGTCGGCGTGCCGCAATACTTCAGTCGGCTTGCCGTCCAGATCGAACGCGAGCACCGTGTCGCACAGTTCGACAAGCTCGATATATTCGGTCGACCACCAGACGATCGTCGTGCCCTGCTGCGCCATCTTGCGAATCAGCGCGTAGATTTCGCGCTTCGTGCGGATGTCGACGCCGCGGGTCGGCTCTTCGAGTACCAGCAGCCTTGGCCGTAGCAATAGCCAGCGAGCGATCAGGATTTTTTGCTGCGTGCCGCCGCTCAAGGTGGCCGGCAGATCCCACAGCGAACCCGCGCGGATCTTCAGCGCTTCAAGCAACTGCGTGCTTTGTTCGATCTCCGCGCGTCCGACGACATTGCGCCGGTTGACGACGCGTGCCGCCGCAACAAGGTTGTCGACGATCGGCAAGGTGGCGAGGATGCCTTTGTTCGAGCGGTCGCCCGAGACGAAGCCGACGCCATCGCGCGCGCCGGCGGAGGGGTGTGAATAGCTGACGCGAGCGCCGTCGCGTGTGATGGCCCATGCACCTGCAGGCGCGATGCCAGTCAACGCGTCGATCAGTGACGATGGGCCGACGGGCGCACCCGCCAGGCCGATAATTGCGCCTGTCGGAACCTCGATCGCCACCCCGTCCCTTTCGATGCGAAGTGCACCGCGATGGGTAATGGGCATTGCCTGTACGCCGGCGTCGACGCCTTGCTCCGTGGCCGGGTTTGAACGTCCCAATTCCACCGACTCCGCGACACTTGCCGCCGCCTCGTCGACCACGACGCTTTGCCCCATGCATTCAACAATTTCGCGGTCCGTGATCGCATCCAGCGCGGCCCGGTCGACCGCAGTCTTGCCGTCGCGAATGATCGTGCAGACATCCGCGATCTGGCGAATTTCACGCATCCGATGCGAGACGAACAGCACCGCGAGTCCTGTGTCGGCGATCAACCGGCGTATCACCACGAAGAGCCGCGTCGTTTCCGCTGCGGTCAGATTGGCGGTCGGCTCGTCGAGCAGGAGCAGCTTCGCACCCGATCCCAGCGCGCGGGCGATCTCCACCAGTTGCCGTTCATGCAGCGTTAAATCGCCGACCAGCCGTCCCGCCGATTCAAGTGCGAAGTGCGGGTCGATCAGCGACAGCGCTTCGATTGCGATTTCCATCGAGGCGCGTTCGCTGTATTTGGCGGTTCCACGCCGCAGCCGCGGCATCGCGATGTTCTCCGCGACGGACAGATGCGGCAGCAGAGCCAGCTCCTGATTGACGACCGCGATGGTGCCCGCCGGAACATGCCCACCCACGGCGGCGCCAAGCGCTGCTCCGTCGAACTCGAGCGTGCCGCCGTCGCGCTCGAACTGGCCGGAGATGATCTTGATCAGCGTCGATTTGCCCGCGCCGTTGCCACCAAGAAATGCGTGGACCTCACCGGCCGCGATCGATAGGTCGAAGCCCTTCAGCACACTGGTGGGTCCGAAGCTTTTGACGATCGAACGGGCTGTTAGCAGGTACTGTTGCTCAGCCATGGAGCCGTACCGCGCAGGGAGGGTTTTGGCGAACGTCGCTTGATCGCGCTGTCACGCGGAAAGTCGGATAATTCATTACTGTCTCCTACGCAGTTGTTGCACTGCGCAATTCATGTTTGTGATTTGCCGCCTTGCTGCCCTTAAGATGGCCTCTCCGGCAGTGGGAACTTCACGGTTCCCTGGTTGTGCGGCTTGTTGACAGAATGGCAGTGCAGATGGCATGCGAACAAGGCGGTTTCACTCAACTGCATCTGAAAAAAATTCACTATGCGCATCCCACCGGTGAAAGCCATCGTCGCTTTTGAGAGCGTGGCCAGAACGAAGAGCGTCAACCGTGCGTCTGAAGAATTGGGGCTGACGGCTTCGGCAGTGAGTCATCAGATCAGCAATCTCGAAGCGATCATTGGCCAATCCCTGTTCTATCGGTCAGGCCGCGGACTCGTGCTGACGCCGACAGGCGAGCGTTATCTGTCCGATGTAACCGGTTCCCTCGCGGACCTGAGCCGCGCCACGGAGCGGGCATCGAGCCGTACCGACGTCGAAATCCTGCGCGTGCATTCCAGTCCCAGCTTCGGGTTGATGTGGTTGCTGCCACGGCTTGCGTCGTTTCAGGAAGCCAATGGCGACATCCAGTTGAATCTGGCCTGCTCATATGAAGACGTATCGTTTACCAGCGGTTATTACGACATCGACTTGCGCCACGGCTATGCCAACTGGCGCGATCTGGAGGTGCGTACCTTGCGCGACGAATTCATCGCGCCGCTTGCGTCACCGCGATACCTGGAGAGTCACCCGGTCAACACCCCGGAAGACCTGCTGACGCATCGTCTGATCTATTCGGAGACGCCGCTCGTGCAATGGAAGCAGTGGTTCGGGCGTACTGGAGTTTCCGCCAAGCACAAGACCTTCGACTTTTCGTTCGACCGGTCATACATGTCGCTGGAAACGGCTGCGCTCGGTCTCGGCATTGCGCTCGAAAGCCTGATGCTCGCATCCGTACGCATCAAGGAAGGCGCGCTCGTGCCGGTATTCGACAGCACGTACGCCGTCGAAGTGGGCGCGCATCACCTGGTCTATCCGCCGCAAAATGCGGAACTGCCGCGGGTGACGCGGTTCATTGCATGGATTGAGCGGGAGATTGGCCGCATGGATCGCCCGGCGTAGCAATCCGTACCCCGAAGCACGTCACCTGAAAATTTCTCAAGCATAGTTGAGCGGTACCTCGTTGATGCGACGGGCAGTGCAGTAGACACTGGGGCCATCACATCAACACTCAGGAGACAACGATGCTGCTCGAGAACAAGGTCGTAATCGTCACAGGAGCGGCCTCGCCGCGCGGAATCGGCAAGGCGACCGCCAAGGCCCTGGCCGCCCAGGGGGCGCGCATCGTGATCCTCGATCTGCGCGAAGAAGACGCGAAAAGCGCCGCTGCCGATCTCGGCGCCGCTCATCTGGGCCTAGCCTGCGACGTCACCGACAAAGCCGCGTGCCTCGCGGCCGCGAAGGCGACGATCGATCGCTATGGCCGCATCGACGGCCTTATCAACAACGCCGGCATCACGCAACCGGTGCGCACGCTAGACATCAGCGCCGAGGGCTTCGACGCCATCATCGACGTCAATCTGCGCGGCACGCTCTATATGTCGCAAGCGGTGCTTCCGGTCATGAAAGAGCAGAAAGGCGGCAGCATCGTCTGCATGTCGTCGGTATCGGCCCAACGTGGCGGCGGCATTTTTGGCGGTCCTCATTACAGCGCGGCAAAAGCGGGTGTACTGGGCCTCGCGCGCGCCATGGCTCGCGAGTTCGGTCCCGACAGCATTCGCATCAACTCGATCACGCCGGGTCTGATTCAAACCGACATCACCGGCGGCAAGCTCACCGACGACATGCGTGTCGACATCATCAAGGGGATTCCCCTTGGCCGGCTCGGCGACGCCGCCGACGTCGCCAACGCCTGCCTCTTTCTGGTCAGCGACCTGTCGACCTACCTCACGGGCATCACGCTCGACGTGAACGGCGGCATGCTTATACATTGATAAAAGCGCCCGCCGCAAGCGGGCGTTGCATCCCCGGCACGCGGGCGGCGAACCCGAGGCCATGGGCGCAACAAGATGCATGGGATGGGAGTAGGTGCCAAAGCGCTAACTCCCACCGACAGGAGACAGACATGAAATCTAAATACACCACTTCGGCCGGCGTCGGCGATATCTTGCCGCAGACGGACTCGAGGAGCTTCGAATCGAGAACCTACGCGAAGGTCAGCCGTCGTCTCATCCCATTTCTGATGCTGTGCTATCTCGGCGCCTATCTCGACCGGGTCAACGTCGGCTTCGCGAAGCTGCAGATGTTGAACGACCTGCGCTTTAGCGAAACCGTCTATGGCATGGG
>JBEKNG010000551.1:0-4517 GCA_049523075.1 Paraburkholderia sp. | reverse complement strand
GCACCGAGGATTCGCTGCTGTACGGCTCTGGCTACCAGGCCAATCTCGGATGGGTCACGACCCTGCTCAGGGACGACGATGTGCTGCTCTACGACGAGTACAACCACGCCAGCCTTTATGACGGCATTGCGCTCACGTCGGCGACGACCGGCCTCAAGGCAATCCGCTTCGCGCATAACGACACGGACCACCTCGAGCGGCTCTTGATCCGCGTCCGGAAAGGCGCAGCGCAACCCAATCGTCAGATATTCGTGGCGGTCGAAGGCGTGTACTCGATGGACGGCGACCTGGCTCCGTTGCCCCGGATCAGCGAGCTTTGTCGCGAATACGGCGCGACGCTGGTGATCGACGACGCGCATGGGACTGGCGTCATGGGCAAAACCGGCCGTGGCACGCCGGAGCATTTCGGCATGAACGACGGCGTCGATATTTGTATGGGCTCCTTCAGCAAAGCGTTTGGCATGACAGGAGGGTTTCTCAGTGCAGACCGTGAGGTCATCGATTACCTCAGGTTCTGCTCGCGTTCATACATGTTTTCGGCCCATTTGCCGATTACGACGGTGGCTGGCGTGCTCGGCGGGATGGAAGTGGTCGAGCGCGAGCCGGAACGGATCGGGCTCCTGCACGAGAACGCCGCCTACCTGGAGGCTGGTCTGAGCGCGCTCGGATTCAAAACCTTCCGCGAGGCCTCGATCATTCCGGTTCAAATTCCTGTTGAAGTGAATATTCGCGAAGTTTGCAAGCAGTTCGACGATGCAGGAATTTTTCTGAATTCGATCGAATATCCTGCGGTCAAGAAGGACGGTCAGCGTCTGCGGCTGAGCGTCATGTCGACCCACACCAGAGACGATCTCGATATGGCGATCGCTGCGTTTGAGCGGATCGGCCGGAGAACTGGGATCGTTCCTGAAGTCACGGTTTGACCAGGAAGTATTGACACCATAGAGGGAGCAAATTGACGCAGCATGCCATCATCAGCGGCGGGTCCAGTGGCATTGGCCTGGCGCTTGCAAAAAAATTATCCGCCACAGGATATAACGTTACGATTCTTGCGCGCGATGCGGCGCGTCTCGAAACTGCGCGCATCGAAATTGAATCGACGCGACGCGGCACGGATCAGCGTGTTCTAGCTATCAGCGTGGACGTGGTAGATGCGCAGGCGGTACAGAGTGCAGTAAGTAACGCCGTGAATGCGTTTGGTGCACCTGCATTGGTGGTCGCCAGTGCAGGCATTGTCATTCCACATATTTTCGAAGAATTGGCCATTTCTGCTTTCAAGCAGACCATGGACATCAATTATCTGGGCAGTGTCTATCTTGTGCGTGCGGCATTGCCATCGATGCAGGCAGCTGGCCAAGGACATATCGTTCTGGTCTCCTCCGGTGCAGGACTACTGGGGGTCTACGGGCTTTCAGCCTACACGCCGACCAAATTCGCGTTGCGCGGCCTGGCCGAAGTGCTGCGAGCAGAGTTGCGCCCCGAAGGCATCGACGTGTCGGTGGTCTATCCGCCCGATACAGACACCCCTATGCTGCGTGAAGAGATCAGGATCCGACCTGAAATCACCAGTCGGATCGCAGCTAAGGCCAAAGCCATGACAGCAGACGAAGTGGCCGACGTCATTTTGAAGGGTGTCGCGAAAAAGAAGTTCTCGATCACGCAAGGATTTGAGCTCAGTGCGCTGGCCTATTTTGCCGGCGTGATCGCCCCATTGGTCAACCGTTTTCAGTTCGACCCTTTGATTGCCCGCCTTCACAAGCGGGGAAAACAAACCTGACGAATTTGCGGCACGTCAGTCGATGCGCGTGATGCCTTTATTCTATTATGGCCGGGGCATCGCGCTTCGACGCGATCGATGCAGCCACCATTACTTCACTGACGATTCAACAGATGGACGACTATTTCACCTTTGATGCTGGCAACGTGGTGTTGCAGTCCGGCATGACCTTCCGCGGGGCGAAGCTTGCCTACCAGACTTACGGCAAGCTGAACGAGGACAAATCGAACGTCATCCTCTACATGACCTCGTTTGCCGCGCATCACTACGACATCGACTGGATGGTCGGGCCCGGCAAGGCGCTCGACACGGACAGGTATTTCGTCATTATCCCGAGCTTGTTTGGCAATGGGCTTTCGTCTTCGCCGAGCAATGCCAGCCTGCCATACAACGGCAACCGCTGGCCGAACTTCACGATGGCGGACAACGTACGCATCCAGCATCGGCTTTTGACGGAGCAGTTGGGGATCCGCTCGTTGCGCCTCGCCCTCGGCTGGTCGATGGGCGGTATGCAGGCCTATCACTGGGCGGCCCTGTTTCCGGATATGGTCGAGCGTCTGTTGGTGCTGTGCGGCGCGGCGAAGTGCTCGCCGCATAACCACGTTTTCCTCGAGGGCGTCCGCGGCACACTGATGGCCGATCCCGCATTTGAAAACGGCTCCTTCGTGCGGCACCCCGAACGTGGTTTGCGCGCAATGGCGCGCGGCTACGCGGCGATGGCCATGTCACAGACGTTCTATCGGTCCGAGATTTGGCGACAGTCCGGGCACTCGTCACTCGAGGACTATCTGGTCTTCTCGTGGGAAGGCAATTTCCTCAAGCGCGACGCCAACAATCTGCTGTCGCACGTCTGGACCTGGCAGCACGCCAACATCGCCGACAACGAAGTCTATCGAGGTGACTTCCATGCGGCGCTGCGTGCGATTACTGCCAAGGCCGTCATCATGCCCGGTGATACCGATCTTTACTTCCAGGTCGAGGATAACCGGCTCGAAGTACAGCAGATGCGCAATGCACGGCTGCTGCCAATCCGCTCCGACTGGGGGCATCGAGCTGGCTTGCCGTCGGTCTGCAAGGAAGATGCGGAGTTCATCAGCGCGTCGATCAAGGGCTTGCTCAACGATTAAGCCGCTCGGGTGGAGCATGCAAATGCCCCACCGCCGCTTTGCGTGCCGAGTACTTCGTCGGCAATTGAAGGGGCATTCGCAAAGGACTGCTGAGATTGTCCGCGGCTTTGCTTCCCATGCGTCGCCCCCGGGAGCGGTCATTCAAGGCCGCCCCCGACCGCACCAAGCTGAGCAGACATGCGGTCGGTCCCGCTCTCAACGCTCGCGCTCTGGCGTTATGCCGATGGTACGGCCGCTCCCACCTGCTGGTACACCGCTGCCTCGAAGCCAATCAGTGTCTCGACGACAGGCATGTCGAAGAAGGGCAGGATTTGCGTCATCAGCACCCCGCCGATGTCCTTGGAGCGGTCAATCCAATAGTAGGTATTGAAGATGCCGGACCAGTCGGCGGTGCCGTTGCTGCGCATGCCCGGCACGTCGGCGAGCGTGAGGTGGAAGCCGAGACCCCAACTCTGCGGCACCGGCGATGCGGGCACGTCATTCGACAGTTCTGGCATCGTGGGCTTCACCGACTCGGGGAGCTTGATCTGTCCGAGGTGGTTCTGCAGCGCCATCTGCGCGGTCGCCGGTTTGAGGATGCCGGCACCGTCGTTGAGCCATGCCTGCACGAAGCGGCCGTAGTCCTGCACCGTACCGTAAGACCCGTGGCCGGCAGCGTCCCATTCGGAGACCGATGGCACATCGAACGTTGAAGGCGCGAGCGTGCCGTCGGCCTGGCGCTGCATCACCGGCAGCAGGCGCCCGCGCTGTTCTGCGCTGGGTACGAAGGTCGAGTCGTTCATTCCCAGCGGCCCGTACACGTGCTGCTTGATGTAGCTGCCCAGACTCTGCCCCGATACCTTCTCGACAATGAGTCCGAGCCAATCGGTGTTGGCACCGTACTCCCAGGCGGTGCCTGGGTCGTTCACGAGTGGCACTGAAAGACTGCGTTTCAGCCCCGTGAAGGGGTGGGGCTCCCCCGTCAGCTCGTGGTAGCGCTTCAACTTCTCGCTGAGGAAAAGGTAACCGAGGCCTGCCGTGTGGGTCATCAATTGGCGCACTGTGGCCCTGCTGGCAGGAGCGCGTAAGCGTGGCTTGTCGCCGTCGAAGCCGTCCAGCACCTGCAACTGACCGAACTCCGGCAGAATCGATTCAACGGCAGCATCCAGGCTCAGCAGCCCCTTCTCCACGAGCTGCAGTGCCGCCGTAGTGGCCACTGCCTTCGTCATCGAGGCGTTGCGGAACACCGCGTGTTGGCCCGCCTCGCCAGCAGTGTGATGGAACAGCTGCCCGCTGCGATTAACGACCACTGCCGCAATGCCATGAACAGCGCCCTTCGATACCGCATCGTCCAGCAGCGCCTTGATGGCCGAACCGTTAAAAGTCATGGTTGTTTCCTACGTTCGTGATTGGGAATCCGTACGCGGAATCGCCGCCGGTACGGGTCCAAGGCAATTTGCAAAGGTAAGCGTCATTCATGCAGTCATGTGGGCCGGCAAGTA
Organism: Paraburkholderia sp.; assembly: GCA_049523075.1. Lineage (GTDB taxonomy): Bacteria > Pseudomonadota > Gammaproteobacteria > Burkholderiales > Burkholderiaceae > Paraburkholderia. The sequence goes on along the minus strand of JBEKNG010000551.1, from coordinate 132 downwards.
CTACGCCGAAGTGGTCGTCGGCTCATTGACAAGGCAACCCCCGCTATAGCTTGTTCGCCCGGCAACCGACGACCCGTTCGAGCGAACAGCCGCTTTGACCGTCCAACAAGGACAATGAACGCCTCAAGCCCC
>JBEKNG010000550.1:0-4518 GCA_049523075.1 Paraburkholderia sp. | reverse complement strand
GCGACAGGTCCAGGTTGCCCATCGAAATCTCTCCCGAGGCCGTCGCAATCGCGTCAGCACTCGCGGCAATGTCCGATACCGTCGTCGACAGGCCGCCCTGCATGTCATGCAGCGCCGACAACATGCTCGATCGATCGTTGCGCGCAAGCGCAATGCGGTTCGACAGATCGCCCGCCGCAATCCGGCTCGCTATCTCCATGGCATACACCGGCTCGCCGCCGAGTTGCCGCGCGAGGCGCCGCACCACCCATTCGCTAATGGCAAACGCCAGCACGATCAGGCCAATCGTCATCGCGGCCATCATCACATACGACGAGTGGTAAATGAACGCCGACGCCTCGATGGTTGCCTTCGCGGCGACGCTGCGTTGCTCGACCAGTATGTCGACCATCTTCTCGAGCTTTTCGGTCTCCACCAGCAACGACACGTCCTGCATGCCGACCTGCCAGTTCATCTGCGACAGGTCGAGCGGTTGTGCCTTCACCAAGGTCACGAAATCGCGCAGGTGACCGCTCCAGGTCGCTACCGCCGCGGCGAATTTCTTCTGCTGCTCGACCTGGGCGGCATCCGTCATGTCCACGTACTGTTGCAGCGAACTCATCTGCGTGGAAATGCCTGAGAGGTCCTTATCGATGTCCGCGCCGAGTTCGTCGCGCTCCTTGGCCGTCGTCGCGGTCAGCAACATCTTTTGCGCCCGGCTCGCGCGCAGTACGTAGCCGCGCGCTTCCTCAGCCGCCCGGCTCGCCACGTGGCCCTGGTCATAGATGGATTGCGCCGAGGCGTTGAGCCGGCTGACCTGAGTCAGGGCAAACACCCCGATCGCGAGCGTGCCGATCAGCAGCACGGCAAAAGCCAGTCGCAGCATCGTCTTGACGGACAGGCCCTTGAGCCGTCCGACCGGCTTACGTGAAGGCGATGAACCGCCAGCCGGCTCGCGACCCGCCACAAACCCCACCCCCGACTTGCTGCCCAGCGAAACTGCTTTCATATCCCGGTCCCCACGTGTGACCTGCCGGAAAGATCCGTTCCGGCAATGCTCTTTGTCTCATCGGGTCTACGGCATCTCCGGCGGCAATCTTTAATGCCGCCGGCGCGCAGCGCTCCGTCCCCCGCGGCGCATTCGCTTTGTAAGCAGTGCCCCCCGCGACCGCTTTATACACGGCCAAAATTCGTCCCGGCCGTGACCCCGGCAACTTGCAAAAGTGTCCCGGTCATGGCAGTCATGCCCGCGCCTGCCCCACGGCGGTGCTGTCTTTAGTCTGATTAATGTCTCATTCGCGACAAAAGTTGTCCGAACATTTCACGCAAGCCACATTAGACTTCGTGAAAGACCTAAAGCGCCGGTTGCTGTGTCGACATGCCGCAGGATGCGGATCCGGCCCTCGCTCACCTTTCTCTCCTTCTCTCACGCGTATGGAAACGAGCCTCGACAATAACGCCATGGCGGGTGCCTCAACCGGCCCTGCTGCGCCTCCTCTCGCCACCAAAGCCCAGCGCACGGTCTACTCGGTGCTCGGCGCGATCAGCTTCTCGCATCTGATCAACGACATGATCCAGTCGCTGATCCTCGCGATCTATCCGATGCTAAAGGACAATTTTTCGCTGTCGTTCGGGCAGATCGGCCTGATCACGCTGACCTACCAGATCACCGCGTCGCTGCTGCAGCCGCTGATCGGTATCTATACCGACAAGCATCCGAAGCCGTATTCGCTGCCCATCGGCATGGGCTTTACGCTCGCCGGTCTGCTGTTGATGTCGATTGCGCCAAACTTCGGCATGCTGCTGGTCGCGGCGGCGCTGGTCGGCTGCGGCTCGTCGGTGTTCCATCCTGAGTCGTCGCGGGTCGCGCGGATGGCCTCGGGCGGCCAGCACGGCCTCGCCCAGTCGCTCTTCCAGGTGGGCGGCAACGCCGGTTCGTCGCTCGGGCCGCTGCTCGCCGCGCTGATCATCATTCCGCACGGCCAGCGCAGCATTGCGTGGGTGTCGGTGGCGGCTCTCGTCGCGATCTTCGTGCTCACGCAAATCGGCCGCTGGTACAAGCGCCATCCGGCCACGAAGAAGGCCCGTGGGGCCCAGGCCGGTCATGCGACGCTGTCGCGCAACAAGGTGCTGTACGCGATGGGCGTGCTGGTGCTGCTAGTGTTTTCGAAGTACTTCTATCTCGCCAGCATCAACAGCTACTTCACCTTCTATCTGATCGACAGGTTCCATCTGCCGGTGCAGGCCGCGCAGATCCACCTGTTCGTGTTCCTTGCCGCGGTCGCAGCGGGCACGATCATCGGCGGTCCGATCGGCGACCGGATTGGCCGCAAGTACGTGATCTGGGTATCGATCCTCGGCGTCGCGCCATTCACGCTGCTGCTGCCGTACGCCAACCTGTTCTGGACCGGCGTGTTGACGGTGGTGATCGGCGTGGTGCTGGCGTCGGCCTTCTCGGCGATCCTGGTCTATGCGCAGGAACTGATTCCGGGCAAGGTTGGGATGGTCGCGGGGCTCTTCTTCGGCTTCGCGTTCGGGCTGGGCGGGATCGGCGCAGCGGTGCTCGGTCAACTGGCCGATGCAACCAGCATCACCTACGTCTACAAGGTCTGCTCGTTCTTGCCGCTGATCGGGATTCTGACCGTGTTCCTGCCGAACATTGAAGGCAAGCACGCGAAGGCCTGAACGGGTTCAACGCAGCTACCAGGAAAAAGGCGCTACGGCGCCTTTTTTCATTGGCATCCGCCCTATGGTGAACCCGCGTTGTCCGCGTCTGCAGGCCTGCACTATGCTGTGCGCAGATGCACACTCACACTGCGCGGGCCGAAGCCCGAGGCTGTGTTCGCCCGGTGGGCGAGGCGTGCTTCGAACGCCCGCTCACCTATGCTGCAGAGAGGATCGCCGCCGATGACCCGTTACCGCGAGTTCCACCGCCGCTCCATCGAAGCCCCCGAAGACTTCTGGCGCGACGAAGCGCGACGCATCCATTGGGAGACGCCGTTCGAGACCGTCCTCGACCGCGCGAACCCGCCGTTCGCGCGCTGGTTCGTCGGCGGGCGCACCAATCTGTGCCATAACGCGGTCGACCGGCATCTCGCAGAACGGGCGCAGCAGAACGCGCTGGTGTATGTCTCAACGGAGACCGGTATCGAGCGGCGCTTCACGTACGCCGAGCTGTACGCGGAAATCAACCGGATGGCCGCGGTGATGCGCTCGCTTGGCGTCAAGCGTGGCGACCGCGTGCTGATCTACTTGCCAATGATCCCGGAAGCGGTGTTCGCGATGCTCGCCTGTGCGCGGCTCGGCGCGATTCACTCGGTGGTGTTCGGCGGCTTCGCGGCGCCGAGTCTCGCCGCACGCATCGACGACGCGAAGCCGGCGCTGATCGTCACCGCCGACGCCGGTGCGCGCGGCGGCAAGGTGATCGACTACACGCCGCTGGTGGACGAAGCACTGGCCCGTGCGCAACACAAGCCGCCGCATGTGTTGCGGATCGACCGGCAGCTTGCGCCCGAGCGCCTGAACGCCAGTTACCTGGTCGACTACGAGCCGCTGCGCGAACAGTTTTTCGACGCCCATGTACCGTGCGAATGGCTGGAATCCAACGAGCCTTCGTATGTCCTCTACACCTCGGGCACGACCGGACGGCCCAAAGGCGTGGTGCGCGATGTGGGTGGCTATGCGGTCGCGCTCGCTGCGTCCATGGAGTACATCTTCGAGGGTCGCGCGGGTGACACGATGTTCACCGCGTCGGATATCGGCTGGGTGGTCGGGCATAGCTACATCATCTACGCGCCGCTGATCGCGGGCCTGACCACCGTCATGTATGAAGGCACCCCCATTCGTCCGGATGGCGGTATCTGGTGGCGGCTCGTCGAGCAGCATCGGATCAACCTGATGTTCACCGCGCCGACTGCCTTGCGCGTGCTCAAGAAGCAAGACCCGGCGCTCCTGAAGAAGTCCGATCTCTCGAGCTTGCGTACGCTGTTTCTCGCCGGCGAGCCTCTCGATGAACCGACCGCATCGTGGATCGCCGACGCGCTCGGCAAAACGGTGGTCGACAACTACTGGCAGACCGAGACCGGCTGGCCGATGCTGGCGATCCAGCGCGGCGTCGAAGCGCTGCCGCCGAAGCTGGGCTCGCCGGGCGTGCCGGTCTACGGCTACAACCTGACGCTGCGCAACGAGCAGACTGGCGAACAGTGCGCACCGGGTGAGAAAGGCGTGATCACGCTCGGCTATCCGCTGCCGCCGGGCTGCATGACGACCGTGTGGGGCGACGACCGCCGTTTCGTCAGCACCTACTGGTCGAGCGTGCCGGACCAGGAGCTCTATTCGACCTTCGACTGGGGCATCCAGGATGCCGACGGCTACGTGACGATCCTCGGGCGCACCGACGATGTCATCAACATCGCGGGCCATCGTCTCGGTACGCGGGAAATCGAGGAAGCGCTGTCGAGCCACACGGCGGTGGCTGAAGTCGCGGTGGTGGGTGTGGCCGACCCGCTGAAGGGCCAGGCGGCGCTGGCGTTCGTCGTG
>JBEKNG010000549.1:0-4522 GCA_049523075.1 Paraburkholderia sp. | reverse complement strand
ATCACGCGGCCGTCGCCATGCCGAAGCGCCGCCCAGCGCGCGCACTGAGTTCCAGCGTGATCGCGACCGCATCGTTCATTCGACGGCGTTCCGACGCCTCGAATACAAGACCCAAGTGTTCGTGAACCACGAGGGCGATCTGTTTCGTACCCGTCTTACGCACAGCCTGGAAGTCGCGCAGATCGCGCGTTCGGTAGCTCGTAATCTGCGGGTCAACGAGGATCTGGTCGAAGCCATTTCACTCGCCCACGACCTGGGACATACGCCGTTTGGTCATGCCGGTCAGGACGCGCTCAATGAGTGCATGCGGGAACATGGTGGCTTCGAGCACAACCTCCAGAGCCTCGCCGTGGTCGACGATCTCGAGGAGCACTACGGCGCATTCAACGGTCTCAACCTGTGTTTCGAAACGCGTGAAGGCATTCTCAAGCATTGTTCGCGGGAAAACGCGCGGCAGCTCGGCGCGCTCGGCGAACGCTTCCTCGAAGGACGGCAACCGTCCATCGAGGCGCAGATCGCGAATGTCGCGGATGAGATCGCGTACAACAATCACGACGTCGACGACGGCCTACGCTCGGGCCTGCTCACGGTTGCGCAACTGGCTGAGGTCGAATTGTGGCAGTCGCACTACGAGGCGGCGCGGCGCGATTATCCGCATATCGAGGGACGCAGGCTGATTCACGAGACGGTGCGCCGGATCATCAACACGCTGATCGTCGATCTTATCGACACGACCACCCGCAACCTGATCGAGCACGCTCCGGTTTCGCTCGACGCCGTGCGCGCCGCGCCGCCGCTGGTCGCCCATAGCGAGGCCGTGGCCGCGCAGGCTGCGGCCCTCAAGCGATTTCTGTTCAAGAACCTGTATCGCCACTATCGCGTGATGCGCATGGCCAATAAGGCGCGCCGGGTGGTGATCGGCCTGTTCGATGCGTTCAGCGATGATCCGCGGCTGCTGCCGCCCGCCTATCAGTCACCGGATGCCGCGATCCAGCCGCGCCGGATTGCCCACTACATCGCCGGCATGACCGATCGCTACGCGCTCAAGGAATATCAGCGGATGTTCGTGATCGCAGATAATTAGCCGCGGGCCGCTGCGGCCAGCATCCGCGCAAGCTTGCGGAAGTGCGACCGCAGCAACCGCACGGCTAGGTGCGCCAGACAGAATCTTTTACAGCGGTGCCGTCAAAGGCCCCTCAACCGAGAGGCCCCTCGCCCGTCAGGCTCAGCGAGCCCGCGCGAATAACGCGCCGACAATCAGGGCGATGCCGCCCACGATAGCAACGGTCTGCCAGGGGTTTTCGTGCACGTAGTCATCGGCGTCTGCGAGCGCGACTTCGGCGCGTTGACGCACCGCGTCACGGGTATCGTTCAGGCGTGATCGTGCCACCTCAAGGCGTTTGCTCAACTGGGCGCGCAGCGCCGAAGCGTCGGCTTGCGTGCCGTCGGCCAGCGTGTCTTCGAGTTCCGACATCAATGAGCGCAGTTCTGTGGCAATGTCTTCGGCCGCGTGACGGCTGTGGCGCGCGATACGGCGCGCACGGCGGCTAGTCGTCGTCCAGGATTCGCCGAGGGCGTCTCGCGTGTTCGGTAGTGCAGTCATGGTCGCTCCGTCGTTGAAGAGTCAAAGGGATCCCGCTTGAATCGGGCGGGAAACCCCGTGCCACGCAACTTCGGTGCCACGCGCCGGACGGCCTTGAGGGCCAATTAGCATACCTCTGCGCTGGCACAATTTGCACTGCAGGCGCGTCCGCGCTGGTCAGATTTACAAAGCGACATGTAGCGGCGCCTCGCCTGATGAGCTTTCGACGCCATACAAACGAAAATGCCGCCATGAATGCATGACGGCATTGTTCAAGCCCCCAAAACTCGTCTACCCTTAGTCTTAGTGTCAGAAGCGATAACCGATGCTGATGTAGCTGACGATCGGGTTGAGCTTGATCTTCGTCTGCGACTGCACGTTGAGTACGCCAACTGGCGTGGTCGCCTCGGTGCTCAGCTTTGCGGTGGTGCTAAGCGGGATGTACGAGAGCGAGAAACCGGCGAACCAGTGCTGGTCGAATGCGAAGGTGAAGCCCCCATTAAACACCGGCTCCCACGAACTATCCGTGGATACGGTGGTCGGACCATGCAGTACCTGCTGTTCGAACACGCTGTTGGTGATCTCTTCGTCAGTGAACTTGACATAGGTGACACCCACGCCCAGGTAAGGACGGAACCGCGATTGCGGACCCATGAAGTAGTACTTGAATAGCAGCGTGGGGCTCCACTGCTTGGCGTCACCGAGCTTGCCGTATTGCGAGAATGAACCGGAACCGTCCAGATTGAACTTCGGCGGGATGCCAATCACGAATTCGGTTGCGATGTGATCGGTGACGAAGTAGCCAGCAGTGAGGCCGAGTGTGTCGGCGCTATCGAGGCTGGCGCCTGTATTGGGCAGTGTGGCATTGACGGGTGAACCGCCAACGCTTGTCTCCTTCAACGGATCGCTACTGGACTGAGGTGCAAGATGCAACCAGCCGCTCGTGACGTAAAAGCTTCCAGCCGATTGAGCGTGGGCTGCCGTCATACAGGCGAGCGCCGCGATCCCCGTCATGGCCTGTTTTAATTTCATTTGTATGCTCCTCCAGAAAAGGCCCGCTCATTATGACCACAACGTTTGAAACAAACCATACGCGGCGGTTAGAGCTTTCTCCCTAAGCTCCGCGCGGTTTTCGGCTCAGCCGCTTCGCACCGAATCGTACGGGCGTTCGGCTTTTTGGACCTTCGGGTATATACCAACGCGACTATTGGATACTCCAGCATGGCACGGCTCGCACGTCTCTATGTCCCCGACCAGCCGCAGCACGTCATCCTGCGCGGGCTCGATCAGCAGCCCGCATTTGTCGACGATCAGGATTACGAGCTCTTCATCGATTGTCTGAAGGCGGCTTCCCGCGACCATCACCTGTCTATCCACGCCTACGCGTTGATGCCAGGCGCGGTGCAACTGCTCGTCACGCCGACCGAGGAGTCAAGCTTGCCGAAGGCGATGCAGGCGGTCGGTCGCCGCTACGTCGCCCACTTCAACCGGCGCTACTCGCGGCGCGGCACCTTGTGGGAGGGGCGCTACCGGGCGACGGTGATCGAGGGCGAGCGCTATTTCCTGCTGGCAAGCAGGGTGGTCGAGATGTGCCCGGTGCGCGGGCAACTGGTTAGCGCGCCTGAAGACTACCGCTGGTCGAGCTACCGGCACCATATTGGACTGACGCTCGATAGCCTGATCACCGACCATCCGTTGTACTGGTCACTCGGCAACACGCCGTTTGAACGGCAGCGCGCTTATCGTGAGCTCTGCGAACAGCCGCTGGACGAACGCGAAGCCAGCCAGTTGCAGCAGGCCACGCTAAAAGGATGGGTACTCGGCAGCGATTCGTACCGCGAGTGGGCGGCGCGGGCGGCGAATCGCCGGGTGTCGCCGCTGCCTCGTGGGCGGCCACGCAAGATCCGGGAAACGCCGCAGACCCAATAAAGCTTTTTGCTTCAAGGGCCTGGAGGAAAGCGACAGCTTTGCATGCCGCTTTCTTTTGCACCGATTTTGATATGGCACCAATAAAATTAAAGTGCGATGCACCAATCTGATAATAGGGGTCATACCATCATGTTTTATTTGCTATTCCATTGATTCGTCGCGTATATTCCGAATTCCGGCAGTTTCGCTATGAAGCTGCCTGCGCGGTTGCAGCGCGACTGCGAGCAACAAAAAACGGTTCAACGGCCTTCCCCGGCCCCCTTACAGACGGTGTCCCCATGAACGATCACGAGCAACCGGTCTCCTCGGTTCCCGCCGCGCAAGGTCTCTATGACCCGCAAAACGAGCATGACGCCTGTGGCGTCGGCTTCGTCGCCCACATCAAGGGCAAGAAAAGTCACGAGATCATCCAGCAGGGCCTGAAGATCCTCGAGAACCTCGATCACCGGGGCGCTGTCGGTGCTGATCCGCTGATGGGCGACGGCGCGGGCATCCTCATCCAGGTTCCGGACGGTTTTTATCGCGAGGAAATGGCCAAGCAGGGTGTGACACTGCCGCCGAGCGGCGAATACGGCGTCGGCATGATCTTCCTGCCGAAGGAGCACGCGTCGCGTCTCGCCTGCGAACAGGAACTCGAACGTACGGTGAAGGCCGAGGGGCAGGTGGTGCTGGGCTGGCGCGACGTGCCGGTCGACCACTCCATGCCCATTTCGCCCACCGTCAAGGCAAGCGAGCCGCTGATCCGCCAGATCTTCATCGGCCGCGGCAAGGACATCATGGTGACCGACGCGCTGGAGCGGAAGCTGTATGTGATCCGCAAGACCGCGAGCCACCGCATTCAGGCGCTCAAGCTCAAGCACGGCAAAGAATACTTCGTGCCGTCATGCTCGGCGCGCACGGTGGTCTATAAGGGCCTGCTGCTGGCCGGCCAGGTTGGCGTGTACTACCGCGACTTGCAGGACGACCGCACCGTTTCGGCGCTGGCATTGGTACACCAGCGCTTCTCCACGA
>JBEKNG010000548.1:0-4525 GCA_049523075.1 Paraburkholderia sp. | reverse complement strand
GCACGACATAGGGGTCGGTAATCGGCAAAATCACTCGCGTGGACCGTGCGCCATACCGGTCATCAAGCCGGTCTTGCAGGAATACGATGACCGGCCGTCCGATCGCATCGGTCTTTGCATTCATGCCGTGATCAGCCGTGATTGCGAGCACCGCACCTTCATCGTGGTACCGCTGAAAGTAACTATCCATCATGGCGTAGAAATCGTTGGCTTGTGGCGTCCCGGGTGCGTACTTGTGCTGTACATAATCGGTCGTAGACAGATACATCAGATCAGGGCGTTCCTTTCGCAGCAACGAAAGACCCGCCGCAAACACGAACTCCGACAGTTCCGCGCTGTATACGGAAGGCACAGGCATGCCAACTCTCTCGAGGATGTCATCGATGCCGTGTTCTTCTACGTTCACCTGATCGGCCTTTTCGGCTGAAAAACAAATACCTTGCAGCTTGTGCCCAAGTAGAGCGCGCAACTTGTCTTTTGCAGTCACGACTGCGACGCGCTGCCCTGCTCGGGCAATTTCTGCAAGGATCGTCGGTGCGCGCAGGTATTTCGGGTCATTCATTAGAACTTCCGACTGCGTCTCTTCGTCGAAAAAGAAATTGCCGCAAATGCCGTGTACCGACGGAGGCACGCCCGTGACGATCGACAGGTTATTCGGGTTCGTGAATGACGGCACGACACAGTCGGCGGTCAACACCGTGCCAAAGGACGACAGTGTGGAGAGAAACGGCGCCTTGCCGGCTTGTATGGCCTGGTTGATGTACTCCTGCTCGCAACCATCGACGCAAATTACGATCGTCGTGGCGGACGGCAGCCTGTAAGGCCGGGAGTTAACGACAAGTTGATTGCTCACGGTGACATCTCCTTTTTGAAAGCGATGCCAGCATAGGCTGTGCAACTTACTCACACAATCGAAATAAAGTTGCCATATCCGTGTGGAAAAATCACAGCTTCAGTCAACAAAGTGACACATATGAGAAACCGACTTCCGCCACTGAACGCATTGCGTGTATTTGAGGTTGCCGCGCGTTCGGAGAGCTATTCTGCCGCGGCTCGCGAACTGAGCTTGACACATGGAGCAGTAAGCCGTCAGATCAACATCCTCGAGGACTGGCTCGGCCAGCCACTTTTTGCACGCGAAGGCCAAAGCATGATGGCCTCACCGCACGCACGGGCATTGGCCCGCGAGATTAGTGTCGCGTTCGATCAGATTGCCGATGCGGCCGAGCGCTATGGTAAGGAGCGACACGTCAAGGTTATCCGAGTCAGTGCTCCGACCACGGTAGCGATGCGCTGGTTGATCCCACGGTTGCAGGATTTTGCCAAAATTTGCCGAGACGTCGATGTTCGAGTATCTACAGTAACGTCGACTGAGTCTTTGCTCCGGAGAGATTTCGATGTGGCGATTTACCGCCAGGCGGCACCCGGAGGGGAATATCTGACGACTTACCGTCAAGTACCGCCCGGCGGCCAATTCCAAAGCTGGCCTCTGTTCCAGGAGTACAACACAGTCATTGCAAGCCCGCGACTCACGGCCCACACCGGCATCACCGAAGTCGAACAACTTGCCTCCATGACCTGGCTTACGAGCGAAACCCGTCCTGGCGATTGGGAAACCTGGATAGAAGCCGCCGGACAACCGTCACTTCGAGCAAGCCGGATCTTACGGTTTGACCATTTTTTTGTGGTGATGCACGCCGTGGCCGACGATCAGGGTTTCGGTATCGGGCCGTTTCCGACGCTGAATGCCGATCTCGCAGCTGGTCGGGTGCAGACGCCATTTCCTGCCTTGCGGTCGAAAGGCGCGACCTATCATGCTCTGGTGCCGTTCGACGCAGACAAGCCGGTCCATGTGAGAGATTTTATCGACTGGCTGCGTTCAAGTAGCGCGGAAGATAGTGAACTTTAAAGTTCAGGTTAGCCGGGAACGTACAAACAGGAGACACGCCGTCAGGATGAATGTCGCTGATCCACCTGGGCGGTCGAGCGCGTCATACGCGGCATTGGGTATGCGGCTTGCGCACGAAGCGCAGTGAGCCGCGTTTGACCCACCTGGAGCAAGCCGCTATGACCAAGGCCGCTGTTTTCGATATCGACGGAACGCTGGTTGATTCTGTGGACCTGCATGCATGCGCATGGCAGGAGGCGTTCGCCATGTTCGGGTACGAGGTCACGTTTGAACAGGCCCGGAGCCAGATTGGCAAGGGCGGCGACCAGCTCATTCCGGTTTTCCTTTCTGAAGCCCAGCAGCAGGATCACGGCGTTGCACTGGAAGAATGGCGCGGTGAGCGGTTCAGGACAATGTACCTGCCGATGGTCCGCCCATTTTCAGCCGTGCCGGAACTGCTGCGGCGCGTGCGCGACGCTGGTCTCAAAGTGGCAGTGGCTTCGTCGGCCAAGCGGGCAGAACTGGAGGTGTATCTCGAACTCGCCGGTATAACAGGGCTCGTGGACGAATCCACCTCCTCTGGCGATGCTGACAAGTCAAAACCGGCGCCGGACATTTTCGAAGTGGCGCTGCAAAAGTTACGGATTGCCGCGGCCGACGCCGTGGCGATAGGCGATACCCCCTACGATGCGCAAGCGGCAGGCAAAGCCGGGATGCAAACCATCGGCATGCTGTGCGGCGGCTTCACAGAAGCGGGTCTCCGCGCCGGTGGATGCGTCGCGGTCTATCCGGGTCCCGGCGCGTTGCTGGCCTGCCTCGACGCTTCGCCACTCGCGAGCGGCACGCAAACTCGATAGCAGGTTTCGCGCGTTTCATCATCGGTGGTGTAGACGTTGCAACTGGGTTGGCAGACAGCGGACCATCAAGTGCAATGCCAGCGGGACAAGCACACCGTCGTCCACAATCCCGACGACTGGAATAGCGACATTGAAAGGATCGATCGCGTACAACGCCACCAAAGCGATCGCGGGCACCAGCCATCCTGGACGGTCGGGGTGTCGCAGAGCATACGAGAGCACGCGCAGATCGCCCTTGACAACCTTCCATAGCAAAGCGATTTTTTTCATCACCAATTCCGTCCTTGTGTCGGCTACGCCGGCCTTAGCTTCTCGATGTGCGGTGGCCGTTTCTCACAGATCAAATCCTACTCCTGGATCGAAGGCGGGTGACGATTCTGACGTCCGGAACAAGCGCGACGGCGCACCGGTCTTCGATCTCGTCGATGCCCGACGAGCCTTTTCGCCGGGCCAGCGCGAGTTGCTCAGCCCTGCATTGATGCAACCGAGCTCACGGCTAAGGATTCGGTTCCCTCGTCGGGCTCGCACACAACCGTGAACTTCACAAGCGGAGTGGGCCCGAACGCATTACTTAGCGCGACGTCGGCCGCGTCACGTCCCCGCGCCATCAATACGCGCCCAGTCCGCGGCGCGTTGTTGCGCGGATCGAACGCCTGCCAGCGACCCCCCAGCCACGCCTCAAACCAGGCGCAGAAGTCCATCGGCGCGTAGGGCGGCGGCAGACCGACATCGCTGATATAGCCACTGCAGTAGCGCGCAGGAATGTTCATCGCGCGGCACAACGCGACTGCCAGATGCGCGTAGTCGCGGCATACGCCGATGCCCTCGCGGAAGGGCTCGAACGCGGTTCGCGTCGGGCGCGCCTGCTGGTAGTCGAAAACGACATGGCGATGCACATAGTCGCAGATCGCCTGCACCCGCGGTCGTCCGAGCGGCGTGTTGCCGAACATCTGCCACGCTATGTTCGACAGCAGGTCGGTTTCGCAATACCGGCTTCCGAGGAGAAACTGCAGGCACTCGTCGGGCAGATCTTCGACGGGACTCTGGTAGTGGTCCAGAGGCGGTACCTCCGGGTCGCCAGCCACGGCGAGCACTGCCGTACTCGATAGTGTCAGAAAGCCGCAGGGCGGCGTGATAAGGCGGCTGCAATAGTTGCCGAACGCGTCGTGGTAGTGGGTGAGCGGAAGCGGTGGACCGACTAGCAGGCGATCGGGCACAAGCACTTCATTGGCGTGCGCTGCGTGCGTGTGCAGCATGAGTAGCATGGGGGTGGGCTGGCTGCATGCAAAGACCAGCTCAAATCCGACGCGAAGGTTCATGGCATTCCCCTTTCAGTGGAGCCGGAGCGTGGACGCTCGAGAGCTGTCCGCTCTGGTACTTGCACGGCCAAACATGCCGCACGCCGTTCAAGCTAACGTCGTGTTCGCCTTTTTTTGGGTTTTGGCGGTGCAAGCGCAGCGGTCCAGAAAGCAGTAGTTCCACGCTTCGCCGCTGCCGCTGCGTGCCCACGCGCTGAGCCGGCCACCGCATTGGCCCCACTCAACCACATGCTAAGAAAAGGATTTTTTTTCATCCATGGATTTTTCATGGCGCGCTCGATCGAGAAAGTCGGTGGTTTAGCTCAGGTCAAATGAGCACCGCAAGCGGTGTACCTACCAGGCCGTTGTGTCGGGCGGACGGTAGTTTCTGTGCTGGAGCGATGCCGCCCGACGGAACCAGGCGGTTTCTGGGCGCGTCGTGCGGGAGGCGGGAGCAACCACTTTCTCGAGATCAAAACAGG
>JBEKNG010000547.1:0-4536 GCA_049523075.1 Paraburkholderia sp. | reverse complement strand
AGCGCCTATGCAAGCCAGAAGGAACTCATCGCCAGCAAGGCACCGCAAGCCAAGGACTTTACCAACCAGCGTGTGCGCAATCGCAGTGGCGAAGTCGATGAAACCAGACGTTCGAAAAACCGCAACAAGTCCAGGATACGTGCCCGGGTCGAGCACGTCTTTGCGGTGGTCAAGCGGCTGTGGGGCTTTGCCAAGGTGCGCTATCGCGGCCTCGCGAAGAACGCCACGCGCGCTTTTACTGCACTCGCGCTGGCCAACCTCTACATGAGCCGCACGCGGCTGATGGCACAGGTGCGCCCATGAGCGGCCAAAGTGGGTCGAGAGACCCGCTTGCAAGGCCCTTCTGGGCCACGAAACGGAACCAGTCGCGTCGCTGATCTCGCATTCCGCCGTTCAGCAGCAAACCGTCGCCGAAAACGGCGGCTTCTTCAGCGTAGCCTTAACGCGGTTTGCGGAAAGCCAGCGGACACGGAGGTCGAGCGCATCATGTGCGCGGCGACAACGGTCTACTTGCTTTCCTCAGGCAAAGGTAAAAATGAGCGGCATAAGGGATAACTGTCACTGTCCGGCATCGAGCCTCCTTATTGGCGTGTGTGCCATTCTTAGGCACGTGCTTGTCCACGCGCCGGTCCGCGCCCGCAAAAGCAAACAGGCGCGATCGGACGCAGCCGCGAGTTGACGCTCGCGACATGGTGCCATATGGACGCACGTCATCGTGGCGGCCATATGGCGCTTGTAAGGGGGCACGGAGAAAGTTACTTCGGCGCGCACCGTCTGCCTGCTGGCAAGACGGCGGCTGAGAAAGGGAGCGCGGACGTCCTGCCGGTCAGGCAGCAAACATATTCGAAGATCGACTACTGCAGGTGTCCAAGGCATTAGCCCCGCTTGTGAAGATTTTCGAATTTTAGGTGCCACTCAAATCTGAAGTCAATCTATTCGTTAAGCAGAGCCAAGATAATTTTCCAGCATCACCCAATCTTTCCGAATGGCAGGGAAAGAGAAAGGCCGATGCAAGAAATGGAATGCTATTGCAAACGCAAAGCAGAATCGCTGTCACAGCATTCCCGTCTGCGGATTCCGAGTGCGACGTCCTTGCGGTTTTTTCACTTGCAGGCTCGCGCAAGATGCGAATACAATCCGCCCGTCTCATCAAAAGGAGTCCCTCGTGGACGCAAGCTCTAGTAGTGGAAGTCCGATGCCGGCCCGTGCCGGCGACACAACCGCGAGATAGCCGCCGCAGGATCCCTCCTTCGCCGCTAACTCGCTCTAGTCGGGTTAGCGCGCTCCCTCTCTGACTGGCTCTCTGCCAGTTCGTCAGCAGCACGCTCCCTTGTTCGACAGCCTTTCGCAAGCTCGCTTGCGAGACGCCATCACGTCTTCATACGTCGCCTGAGTTCGTTAGGCTGGACGGGGGTGAACTCATTTGATGCGTCTGGTCGATAAAACACGAAGCGGCTACGCCGCGATAACTGCGCCGCACTCGCCATGAGAAAGAATCTGAAAGCCAAACTGCTGCTGTCCAGCGGACCTATCAGTCTGAGCCTGCTGCTATCACTCGGGATTGTGACGCCGGCACTTGCCCAGGCGAGCGACAACGCCACGCCTGCCGCGCCTGCCCCGGCCGCCGGACAGAGCGGCACACAAGCGGCCACGCCCGCCGGCCAGGACAGCGCTGCGGCTAACCCGGCTCCAACGCCGTCCGCGCCCACCGGCTTCTGGGAACGATCAAACCTGCTAGGCGACATGGGCGGCCTGCGCCCGTGGCTCGGCAATTATGGTGTGACCTTTGGTCTGCAGGAAACCAGCGAGTATCTGAACAACCTGTCGGGCGGCTCGCGGCGCGGCGGTGCGTACGACGGTCTGACCCAGTTCGGTATCGGTGTGGACACGCAGAAAGCGTTTGGCTTGCCCGGCGGGATATTCAACGTGTCCGGTTTGCAGATTCACGGCACCAATCTGAGCTCGCGCGATCTTCAGACCCTGCAATACGCGAGCGGCATCGAGGCGGACGACGCCACACGTCTATGGGAGCTCTGGTATCAACAGTCGCTGCTCGGTGGCAAAGTGGACGTGAAGGTCGGTCAGCAGAGTCTCGACCAGGAATTCATGGTGAGCCAATACGCCGGCATGTTCATGAACGCGACCTTCGGCTGGTCGGTTCTGCCGTCCCTCGATCTGCCAGCCGGCGGCCCGGCCTACCCGCTTTCGTCACTGGGCGCACGCCTGCGCGTCATGCCCTCGGACGGCTGGACTGTGCTGGCCGGCGTGTTCGACGGCAATCCAGCAGGCAACGGGGTGGGCGATCCGCAGGAGCTGAACGCGCATGGTACGAACTTCGATCTGCATGACAGCGCGTTATTCATCGGTGAAGTGCAATACTCACTCAATCCCGCACCGTCCGACCCGGCCGCGGCGAGGCCGACCGGCCTGCCCGGCACCTACAAGCTCGGCTTCTGGTACGACACGCAGGAGTTTGCTGACCAGGGCTTCGACACTAACGGGCTGTTGCTCGCGAACCCCGCTAGTAACGGCATCGCCCAAAGCCACCGTGGCGACTACAGCTTTTACGCCGTGGCCGACCAGATGATCTGGCGCCCGAGCGCAGACAGCCCGCAGTCGATCGGCGTGTTTGCCCGGATGATGGGCGCGCCGGGCGATCGCAGCCTGGTGGATCTGGGAATCAATGCAGGGGTGACGCTGAAGGCGCCCTTCAAGGGCCGTGACAACGATGTGGTCGGGCTGGCAGTCGGCTATGCGCAGATCGGCTCGCACGCCCAGGATTTCGCAGGCACTTCAGCCATCTATACGCCGGGATACCCGTCGCGTAGCGCCGAGACCATCGTTGAAGCGACCTATCAGTACCAGGTCACGCCGTGGTGGCAATTGCAAGCCGACTTCCAGTATGCGTTCCGTCCGGCGGGCGGCATCCCCAATCCGGAGAACCCGTCGCAACGTATCGGCAACGAGGCAATCGTTGGCCTGCGGACCAATATAACGTTTTGACACATCAGCTCGTCCGGACATGGTCGAGTTTGGAGACGTGCAGGATCGCTTAACATCTGGCATGACGAAAGTGAGGGACAGGTGTCCTCTTTACAGCCTTTTTACTTGCTGCGCGGTTTGCAGGGGGTCTAGAATTTCAATCAGAAAATACAGCGGCATGCACTGGCGCAATAAACAGGACGTTTGCCATGAAGGCAACTCAACGCAACAGCAAAGCCGCAGGCATGCGGTGTCTTAGCGCGCACGAAATCGCGACGCTGATGGTGCTTCTTCAAGCGCCTCTTGATGCCATGGCAGCAACGCCCGACGTCGCGGCGCTTCGCGAAGCGGGTCTCGCCCAGGTGGTCGACGCGGGGAAAGGCAACCTCAGCTTCGCGATTACGGATGAGGGCAACGCCGTATTGCGGGTACTCGGCGCCCGCTGACGCAAAGGTCCGGGCGCGAGTCCGGACCTCACGCGACGCGGCGCGCTCTTTTCGTGCCATAGGTCGCCCTCTATACTCCGGACACGGAACGGCAACTCTGCCGTAGCGGAGTCTCGATGCACAACCTGAAAATCGCCTGCTCCACTGGCGGCATGGTCACCAGTCCGCACGCGCTGGCGAGCGAAGCCGGCCTCGACGTGTTGCGCGCCGGCGGCAACGCCATTGAAGCGGCAATCGCAATCGGCGCTGCGCTCACCGTCACCTATCCGCACTTCACCGGTCTCGGCGGTGATGCCTTCTGGGTGATCGGCGAGCGCGATGGGCTGTTGCATACCGTGTCGGGCATCGGCCAGGCCGCAGCGAGCCCACCGGCATTCGACACCGTCATCCCGTTGCGCGGCGCCGCCGCAACGCTCACCACCGCAGCGACCGTCGACACCTGGGATCAGGTTTACGCGATCAGCAAGACGTCATGGGACGGCCAGCAGCCCTGGCCGGCGTTATTCGAACGGGCACTCGACTATGCGTCCAACGGTTTCCCCGTCACACCTTCGCAGCACTTCTGGCAAAGCCTGCGCGCCGGCGAATTGAACGCCCAGCCGGGCTTCGCGAAGACCTTTGCGCCGGACGGCCGGATTCCCGCCGTCGCGGAACGCTTTGTCCAACCCGAACTCGCACGCAGCCTCGAACGCATCGCCCGCTTTGGCGCTCGCGAGTTTTATGAGGGAGAGTTGGCGGAGCGGATCGTACGGGGTTTGCAGGAAGCCGGTTCGCCGCTTACGAAAGGCGACCTCGCGAACACGCGCGCACGCGACGAGCCGCCGTTACGCGTCGCCTATCGCGGCGGCGAACTGGTGAGCATGCGCCCACCCACGCAGGGCGTCACGACCTTGCAGATCATGGGCACGCTCGAGCGCTTCGATCTCGGCTCGATCGCCGAAGGCAGCGCTGATTATTACCACCTGCTGGTGGAAGCGGTGAAATGTGCATTCATGGACCGGGACCGCCTCGTCTGCGATCCGGATTTCAAGCCGGTACCGGTCGAGGAAATGCTGGCGGATGCCACGCTTGACGCTCACGCCCGCTCGATCAGCATGCATACGGCGCG
>JBEKNG010000546.1:0-4543 GCA_049523075.1 Paraburkholderia sp. | reverse complement strand
ATGAGCAATCTCGCGCGTCATCAGAAAGCCTAAGGCCTCCTTGATGCCCGGATCGTCGGTCACGTTCATTAGCCGCTCGTAGATGATCTTGGCACGCGCTTCGGCGGCGATGTTCGAGCGCAGATCGGCGGTCGGCTCACCGACGGTATCGATATACGCCGCGCTCCACGGCATTCCAGCGGAGTTGGTCAGCGCAGGGCCGCCGCCGTATAGCAGAGCGGTGGTATGGGAATCGTTACCGCCGCCAGTGAGCGAGCGGTAAAGGTCAGCTTCCGATTCAGCGGCTTCGGCGAGTTCGCCCTTGCCGCCTTTGTTCAGCATCGCGACGATCGAACCGATGATCTCCAGATGACTGAGTTCTTCCGTGGCGATATCGAAGAGCAGATCCTTGCGGCCGGGGTCATCCTCTCCGACAGCTTGCGTAAAGTAGCGGCAGGCGGCGGCGAGCTCACCCTGCGGGCCACCGAACTGTTCGAGCAGCAGATTGGCAAGGCCGGGATTGGGCGTGGCGACACGGACCGTGTATTGCAGACGTTTGTTGTGAACGAACATGATTTTCTCGCGGTAAGCAGTCTTCGCCGGCAAAGCGGCCGGCGCCGGGCAGCCAGACGGCCGAATGACCGCATGACACCCGTGGGTACGGGCGCCCGGATCTCAGAGCAACCGCTCTGGCGTGAATACGACGAAACGTCGCATGAGATGAACGAAGGAGACCTATCGGTCTTCAGCATGGAGTATTCCCGGAGCGCTTCGAGGCGCATATCCGCCACAAGACGTGTTTGCGTGGACGGTGCTCGCCGGCGCGGGTTGTACTCGAATCGCATCCGCGCAAGACTCAGACCCGCGTCACAAACTCAGGAGAGCCACTCGCAAGAGAACCGCGCACAAAACGCCGCGCCCATGCACAACGTCGCGAGCCAGCACAGCCCGCGTAGCGTCCAGTGCGCGCTGAGACTGCCCACTGCGGAGCGTTTCGTACTCAGCAGGACGAGTAAAGCCATCACTGGTGTCGCCGTCGAACCATTCAACACCGCGGCCCAATAGAGCACCCGGACGGGCTCGAATCGCATCAGGGACAGCGCCACGCCAATCGCAACTCCCAGCGCCATGAGTACCATCAGCGCCAGCGCGATGACCCGGTTGCGGTTCTCACCGCGCCCTCGCTCGAGCGCGCTCGCCGCGGCATGAGCGGCGGAACCCGCGAGCGGTGGCAACGCGAGAAGCGCGGTGCCGATGAATGCAAGCCCCAGCACGGGACCGGCAAAAGCGTGTGCCAGTGGTTCGATGACGCGAGCAGTATCGTCAGCATCGCGAAGTCCAAGTTGCATCGAATGGAACGTCGCTGCGGCGGCGCAGATGATGAAAATCCCCACCGAATTCGATAACGCGGTCCTGATCAGCGTGTCTTTGCGCACCTTGGCCAAACGGCGCTCGAGCCGCTCGCCATGGCCGCCATCAGCGCCGGGGCGCGGGCCGCCGTCCGCTCGCAACTTCTCCACCTGTTGCTCAGCCTGCGAATACAGCAGATACGGACTGATCGTCGTGCCAAGCACCGCGAGCAGCATCGTGAAGTAGTCCACTGTCCAGGTGATGTGAGGTACCAGCGCCTGCAAAGCGACCGTCCGCCACGGTAAGTGCAGCACAACCGTGACGCCGACGTAAGCGAACAGAGTCGCCGTGAGCCATTTCAGCACCTGCGCGTAGCGTGCGTAGGGCACGAACCACTGGAGCGCCATCGACACCATCCCGAAGACCGCAGTAAACACGGCGATCGATCCATGCCACAGAAATTGCGCGGCAACGCCCATCGCGACGACGTCGGCTGCAATATTGAAGGTATTGGCAATCAGAAATCGGGCGACCGCCAGATAGAACAGCAAGGGCGAATAGTGTTCGCGCATGTTCGCCGTGAGCCCCTTGCCGGTCGAAGCCGCGATGCGCGCCGCCACGAGCTGAAAGGCGACCATCGACGGATACGACAGGATGCACGCCCACAGCATCTCGTAATCGAACTGCGCGCCGGCCAGCGAATAGGTGACGATGCCGCTGGGATCATTGTCGCTGGCCGCAGAGACGAGCCCGGGTCCGAGATCGGCCGCCCAGGAGCGGGCGGGGGTCTCGTCATGCTCCCTCGTTCTTCGGGCGCTCACGTGCCGGTATGTGTGAGTCATGATAGCGGCACGTTGGCTGACAGCATATGCGTCAGGTAGCGTGCTCCGTTGATGCTAAACAGGAAGCCGGTGGGAGTCGCGCCATACCAGCGCGCGTAGCTGTCCGGCGCCTGCAGGCTGTAGTGGGTGCCGTTGATTTCGATGGTCTGCACTGCACGTGTCGCAAATTGCAGTTCATCTGCCCGTCGCAAGCCCTGCGGGTAGAACGTGCCCCGCCAACCGGCGTAGCGCCAGCCCGAGATGCGAATATGAACTGGATGAACATGCCGGGTCATCTCGCGTCGTCTCCCGTGGGCTCCGTTAGCGCGGCAGTGCGGTGGATTCGGCGCCGAAGCATGCGTGCCTTCCGACGACGCACAGCATAGGTAAGTTATCCAGAACGCTGTCGCAGGCGGCGCAGCAAGGCGCGTTCCTAGTTGAGAGTCGCGCGCGGTACCCATGAAATGCCGACGTGGCGCGGCGAGGAACGAGCCATGCTGAAGGCGGTGGCGGGCACCGGTTACGTCAGCGACTTGTTGGGACCATTCGATGCGTGTGCATCGGGTCATTCACCCCACCGGAGCATAGACATGCAAACAGACCCCACCCTTGATCCCGTCGCCGATCTTGCCAATCAGCCGCTGGACGAAACCGAAGATCAGCCGCGTCCGCTGCCGGGCACGCTGCCGCGAACTGATCCACTTGCTCCGGGTGTTTCTCCGGAAGACGAAGAAGAGCTCGGCACGGATGAGTCCCTGCGGCCGGACTAGCGCCGGAACGGACGGGCCGCGCTAGCAGAACCGTCGACGCCTATTGGCTGCAGGGCCCTTTCCCCGAGGGCCAAAAATAGGCCTTGATCAGCTTGATCAGCCGCTCGTAATCACACGGTTTGACAAAGTAGGCGTCAAACCCGCACTGCTTTGCTCGCTGCCACTCGGATTGTGCGGAAAACCCGGTGTGCGCGATCAGTAACATTTCCTCCGACTCACTCCTCAGCGCGCTCGCCGCGTCCCAACCACTTCCAAGGGGCATGGACAGGTCCAGGATCGCTACTCCGGGCCGGGCGGCATCTGCCAGTCAGCACCTCGGAGCCGTTGAATGCGGTCAGCACGTCGAATCCTGCGAGACGCAGAACGTGTGCAGCAGACTGGCATGCAAGCTGATCATCGTCTGCGATCAGCAGCAGACGGGTTTGCCGTGATGCGGCACGCGGTAGACGCCAAACGGTCGCCTTGGGCGCCGGTGCGAATGTGTCCATTTGTGCTCCATTGCGTACGCCAGGGAGCCGCTCTAGCGCTTCCATGGATCCTCCTGCTGAGAATAGGGGGCGCGCGGACCATATCGGTAGCGCGTGCTGACTTCCAGCATCGCATATTCCCGCTCCGGCGCCCCGCTGCGCGGGCGGTTGGGCATGGCGTTTGCGTTTCCACAAACCATTGGGCCGGTTGTGAGTATCTGGGCGAGGAGATCGCGTTCGCCTGTATTTCGGCGAACTTGATCCCGCCTGTCAGCGACAGGCAAAAAGTCTGGAGGTTTCGTGGACGAAAAAATCAGGAGCCTGGTGGCCCGGATAGGCGCGCTGGAAAACGAACTCGAAGCCGCCCTAAGTGAAAGGGAAATGAGGGAAACGCCTCTGTTCTATCACCTCAACGGCAATCGAATTGAATTCGACAAAGCAATTCGCGCAGCGCACCGCTCGTCACGCAGGGGAGTCTTGAGTTGGTTCTGGCAGAGCAACCCGCCGACAATCCTCGTCGCGCCGGTCATCTACGGGTTGATCGTGCCACTGCTGTTTTTCCACTTTGGCCTCTTCATGTATCAGTCAATTTGCTTCCCTGTCTACAGAATTGAAAAGGTCAAACGCTCAGATTACATGGCGATGGATCGATGGCACCTGCAGTACTTGAACTTTATGGAGAAGTTCAATTGCGCATATTGCGCCTACGCTAACGGAGTCATTGCCTACGGCACGGAGATCGCCGCTCGCACAGAGCAGTACTGGTGTCCCATCAAGCATGCTCGCAAGCTGATGGGTACTCATGCGAGGTATGAGCAATTCATTCGCTACGGTGACGCCGAGAACTATCCACAGCGGCTTGCGGAGTTCCGTCAGGCGCTCTCGGCCGAAGCAGGCAAATCCGGCGTTTCGGACCAGTCTCCGTCCTGATCCGACGGTTCCGTGCAGTTTCAAGCTCGTCGAAAGTTCGTCTCTCTTACGCGTACGTTTTGCAAAGCGGAAAGCCCCGTTGACATTGTTTTTTCGATGGCGCCGGAATAGGCGAGTATTAAGGAAGGTCTGCATAAATCATGCAGGAATTGAGTTGCCAAATATGCCGTCGACTGCGACGATTTGGGCATGAGACAAGCTAATCTGGGATTGGATTTGACGACCA
>JBEKNG010000545.1:0-4548 GCA_049523075.1 Paraburkholderia sp. | reverse complement strand
CGCTGGCGATGCCGAGCGAGGTGGGCTTCAATCTGGGCATCCTCGGCTACAATACGACCAAAAAGCCCCTTGACAACGTGCAGGTGCGTCGTGCGCTGGATATGTCGATCAACAAGAAAGCGATCATCGAGTCGGTGTATCAGGGCGCCGGCCAGATTGCCACCAATCCGATGCCGCCCACCCAGTGGGGCTACAACAAGAGCCTGAAGGACGCCCCCTATGACGTCGACAAGGCCAAGGCGCTGCTGAAGGAAGCCGGCTATCCGGACGGCTTTGACCTGACGCTGTGGGCGATGCCCGTGCAGCGTCCCTACAACCCGAACGCCAGGCTGATGGCCGAAATGCTGCAATCCGACTGGGCGAAGATCGGTGTGAAGGTCAATATCGTGACCTTCGAGTGGGGCGAATACATCCGTCGCGCTCACGCCGGTGAACACGAGGCGATACTGATTGGCTGGACCGGCGATTACGGCGACCCGGATAACTGGCTCGGCGTCCTGCTGGGCTGCGATTCGGTGAAGGGCAGCAACTTCTCGAAGTGGTGCTACAAACCGTTCGATGACCTGATCACCGCAGCCCGCACCACCACGGACCTTCCTCAGCGCACCAAGGATTACATGGAGGCGCAGGTCATCTTCAAGGACCAGGTTCCGTTCACACCGATAGCCCACTCCACCGTCTATCAACCTATCTCGAAAGATGTGACCGGCTTCAAGATCGACCCGTTTGGCCCGACGCAATTCCTCGGTGTCGGACTGAAATAAGCAGATAGGGACGCTTTTGGTGTCCGCTTCTCGCGTATCAGGTGCCGCGAGATCTCATCAACCCGGCGGTGACGGGCCTCAAGGTGTGCCTAACAAGTGTTTCCGATCGTGAACAGAAGGAATTTCCTCCGCTTGTTGCTGCAAGCGATGCTCAAGTAAGATCGCGCTACGCCGGTGAAAGCTGGCTCCGAACCTGGAGGAAACATGAAGCAAAACAATCTGTTGCGCGCCACGCGGATCACGACGCTCGTCGCAGCTACAGCGGCATCGATGGTGGGCGCGGGTGTCGCGCGTGCCGAGATTCCGAATAAAACCCTGGTCTACTGCTCAGAAGGCAGCCCGGCAGGTTTCGATCCAGCCCAATACACGACGGGCACCGATTTCACGGCCAACACGTTCACCGTCTATAACCGCCTCGTCGAGTTCGAGCGTGGCGGCACCAAGGTCGAACCGGGCCTCGCCGAGAGCTGGGATGTCTCACCGGACGGCAAGACCTACACGTTCCACCTGCGCCACGGCGTCAAGTTCCAGACCACGGCCTACTTCAAGCCGAGCCGCGAATTCAATGCGGATGACGTCGTGTTCACGTTCAACCGCATGCTCGATCCGACCATCCCGTTCAACAAGGCATATCCGGCACAGTTCCCGTACTTCACGGACATGGGCCTCGACAAGTTGATCGCGAAGGTCGAAAAAGTCGATCCATACACCGTGCGTTTCACGCTGAAGGAAGTGAACGCCCCGTTCATCCAGAACATGGCGATGGAGTTCGCGTCGATTCAATCGGCTGAGTACGCGGATTCGCTGCTCAAGGCCGGCAAGGCGCCGGATCTCAACCAGAAGCCGGTCGGCACGGGCCCGTTCATTTTTCGCAGCTATACGAAGGACGCGACGATCCGTTTCGACGGCAATCCTGACTATTGGAAGCCGAACGACGTCAAGATTTCGAAGCTGATCTTTGCAATCACCCCGGATGCCGGCGTGCGGGTGCAGAAGCTGAAGCGCGACGAGTGCCAGGTGATGAGCTATCCGCGTCCGGCCGATATCGCGCCGCTGAAGACGGAAACCAGTATCTCGATGCCGTCGCAGCCGGGCTTTAACCTCGGTTACCTGTCGTATAACGTCCAGCACAAGCCGCTCGACAAGATCGAAGTGCGCGAGGCGCTCGACATGGCGATCAACAAGAAGGCGATCATCGATTCCGTCTACCAGGGCGCAGGCCAGTCGGCCACGAATCCGATGCCGCCGACCCAATGGTCGTATGACAAGAACCTGCCTAGCCTGACGTACGATCAGGCCAAGGCCAAGGATCTGCTCGCCAAGGCAGGTCTCGCGAACGGCTTCGACATCACGCTGTGGGCGATGCCGGTGCAACGTCCGTACAATCCGAACGCGCGCCTGATGTCGGAAATGATCCAGGCCGACTGGGCCAAGATCGGTGTGCGCGCGAAGATCGTCACCTACGAATGGGGTGAGTACATCAAGCGCGCGCACGCGGGTGAAGACGATACGATGCTGATTGGCTGGACGGGCGACAATGGCGATCCGGACAACTGGCTCGGTACGTTGCTCGGTTGCGAAGCGATTAACGGCAACAACTTCGGCAAGTGGTGCTACAAGCCGTTCGACGATCTGATCCAGAAAGGCCGCACGACGATCGATCAGGGCGAGCGCACGAAGATCTACACGCAGGCTCAGCAGATCTTCGCGCAGCAGCTGCCGTTCTCGCCAATCGCGCACTCGACGGTGTATCAGCCGGTCAGCAAGAAGGTGATCGACATGCGCATCGAGCCGCTCGGCTATGCGCGCTTCGACGGTGTTGGCGTGCAGTAAAACTGACGCAGTCTGTTTTTCGCACGGTTAGAAAACTGGTCGAAATGGTCCGGCGACCGGGGTGACAAGCCCTCGTCGCCGGTTGTGTTTTCTGTTCATCAAGACCATAGGGACGAACCATGTTCCGCTTCGTTTTGCGCCGCATTGGCATGGTGATACCGACCTTCATCGGTATTACGATCCTTGCGTTTGCGCTCATTCACCTGATACCCGGCGACCCCATCGAAGTGATGATGGGCGAACGTGGTGTCGATCCGGCAATGCACGCTGCCGCCATGCACCGGCTGGGACTCGATGAGCCGCTGCTGATGCAATACATCCACTATCTCGGACGTGCGGTGCACGGCGACCTGGGGATGTCGATCATCACCAATACCAGCGTGATGGACGAGTTCCTCGCGCGCTTTCCCGCCACCGTCGAACTGTCGATCTGCGCCATGCTGTTCGCCCTGATCATCGGGCTGCCGGCCGGTGTGTTCGCGGCTTTAAGGCGCGGCACGGTGGTCGATCACGGCGTGATGGGCACCGCGCTCACCGGTTACTCAATGCCGATCTTCTGGTGGGGCTTGATCCTCATCATGCTTTTTTCGGTGAAGCTCGGCTGGACGCCGGTGTCGGGCCGCATCGCGGTGGAATACGACATTCCGCACGTCACCGGTTTCATGTTGATCGACTCGTTACTGCCTGGAAGCGATGAAGGCGCGTTCCGGTCGGCGCTGAGCCACCTGATTTTGCCGGCCATCGTGCTCGGTACGATTCCGCTGGCGGTCGTGGCCCGGATGACCCGTTCGTCGATGCTCGAAGTGCTGCGCGAAGATTACATCCGCACGGCGCGCGCCAAGGGCTTGCCGCCAGGGCGCGTGATCGTCGTGCATGCGCTGCGCAATGCGCTGATTCCGGTGGTGACCGTGATCGGCCTGCAGGTCGGCACACTGCTCGCCGGCGCGGTGCTGACCGAGACGCTGTTTTCCTGGCCGGGCATCGGTAAATGGCTCATCGACGCGATTAGCCGGCGCGACTACCCGGTCGTGCAGGGCGGTATCCTGCTGATTGCCACACTCGTGATCGTCGTGAATCTGATTGTCGATCTGTTGTACGGCGTGTTGAATCCGCGCATTCGCCATACGAGGTAAAACCGTGGCTGACATACAAAATACAGTCCCCACCGCAGTGACCCCGCCCAGCGGCCGGGCGCTAGCCGCCCGTGAGTTCTGGGCGAACTTCTCCCGCAACCGCGGTGCTGTCGTCGCCGGCGTCGTCGTGCTGCTGCTGATCTTCGTCGCGATCTTCGCGCCGGTGATCGCGCCGCACAGCCCGATCGAGCAATACCGCGACTACGTGAAGATCCCGCCCGCCTGGCTCGACGGCGGCAACTGGAAGTTCATCCTCGGCACCGACGAAGCCGGCCGCGATATGTTGTCGCGTCTGATGTACGGTGCGCGTCTGTCGTTCTGGATCGGCTTCGTCTCGGTTGTGCTGGCGCTCATTCCGGGCGTTGTGCTCGGTTTGATTGCCGCCTTCTTCGAGAAGTGGGCCGATACGCCGATCATGCGCATCATGGACGTGCTGCTCGCGCTGCCGTCACTGTTGCTCGCGGTTGCGGTGGTCGCCATCATCGGTCCGGGCCTGATCAATACGATGCTGGCGATTGCCATCGTTGCGTTGCCTGGTTATGTGCGTCTCTCGCGCGCCTCGGCGCTCGGCGAGTTGCAGAAGGAGTACGTAACGGCTTCGCGGGTCGCTGGAGCGGGCACGCTGCGTCTGATGTTCTCGCAGGTGCTGCCCAACTGCACTGCACCGCTGATCGTGCAGGCGACACTCGGCTTTTCATCGGCGATTCTCGATGCGGCCGCGCTCGGCTTCCTCGGCCTCGGCGTGCAGCCGCCGGCGGCAGAGTGGGGCGCGATGCTCGCGTCGGCACGCGACTATATCGATAACGCCTGGTGGATCG
>JBEKNG010000544.1:0-4552 GCA_049523075.1 Paraburkholderia sp. | reverse complement strand
TTGGCAGGACCTGTTTGCGACGCACGACCAGCAGGGCCGATGGAGCTTCGAGCATGGCGACTTCAAGACGGCCGCGCAACGCTTCGACGATCCGGTGTGGAAGGGCCGCGCTCAGTATCTCGCGGGTGACTATGCGGGCGCGCTGGAAACTTTCTCACGCCTGAAAACGGCACAAGCATATTTCTACCAGGGCAACGCGCTCGCGCATCTCGAAGACTACACCGGCGCGATCAAGGCATTTGGCAACGCACTGGCGCTCGACCCGGGGTTGCGCCAGGCCGCAGCGAATCGCCAACTGATGCGGCAACTATTGATCAAACCGAAGCAGGATCCGCAACAGGATGAGGAGGACGAAGAGTCGGACGACGTCAAAATGCAGAAGAAGAAAGGCGGCATCCAGCAAAGTACGCTGATGCCGGTACCCTCGGAGGATGTTTGGATGCGTAGTCTGAACATGTCGCCGGCGGTGTTCCTGCGTCAACGCTTTGAGCAGGAGTCGGGCGGCGATAGTGCGAGTGCGCCATGAGAATGTTTCGATTGATCCGCTTGCTGCTCGTCCTGACGTTTTGCACGTGCGCTGCGGCGCAAGCCGACAGCGGGCCGCAACTGATGATCCGCGCGCACCTCGAACCTTCCGGCCCTGTCGTCGCGGGCAGCCAGATCAAGCTCGTGGTGGACTGTCTGACCACGACCTGGTTTACCGAGGCGCCTGACTGGCCGCTCTTTACCGTGCCCGGGGCGATCGTCAGCTTGCCCGACGAGCAGGCCGAAAACCTTCACGAGTTGATCAACGGCGTGGACTGGTTTGGCGTGAGCCGCGCCTATCGCATCGTGCCGCAAACCGGCGGGCCGTTCACGGTTCCCCCGTTTGCGATCACCGTGCAACCAGGACAGACAAGCGGTCCTGTGAAGCTGATGACCCCGCTGCTGAAGTTCGCCGCCACCGTACCGGTCGGCGCGGAAGGGCTGAACCCATTTTTTCCTGCGCAGAAGCTGGTTGCCACGCAAGCAGTCGAACCGTCGCAAGAGCATGTCAGGGTGGGCGATCAGGTTACCCGAACCATTACGCAAAGGGCCGCGGGAACGCAGTCCATGCTTATTCCACCCGTCAATTTCTCCGATGTGGCGGGACTCAAGCGCTTCCGGAAGGCCGCGACGACTAGAGATATCGTGGAGGACCGTGGCGGGTTAGTGGCAGGCGAACGGACCGACGCGGTGACGTACGTCGTCGATCACGGTGGCAAATTCACATTGCCCGCGATCACGATCGAATGGTGGAATACGAATACGCAGAGAAAGGAAGCAATCGTCTTGCCGACCGTCACCATTTCAGCGGGGGCCGCCACAGAAAAGCCGCTCTTTGCGATCCCCGTAGATTCGCTCTCCAAAGAGGCGGCCCACCGGATCGTTGTGATCGATCGCGGGCAAGTGATGCTGCTAGGTCTACTATTGATTGGAGTGCTCGCACTGGTCTGGGCCTATCCGAGGCTATTGATGTTCTACGGACGTGCGCGGCAGTCTGCAATTTCCGCCAGACGTCGTTATGCCGAGGGAGCCACGCCCGCCTGGCGAGCCCTGCGGCGTGCGACGCGCGAAGGTTCGCCGCGGCACATCATTCCGGCGCTCTATCGCTGGATGGATCAAAGCCACGAGTTCGGAACGCCCGCGCGGCTGGACTCCTTGGGGAACGTGGTCCGTCTTGACCGGGCAGGCATTCATGGGATTGAACCCTTGGTAGATGCCGTGAACAGGCATTATTCCGACCAATCAAGCGCGGGTGTTCACTGGAGCGAAGCAGAAGATTCGCTTCGTCGCGCAGCGAAGCGGGCAAGGAAAGAGCGGAAGACAGAACCTCTTCTGCCGCCGCTCAACCGGTATTGAAGGGCGGATGGCCGTAGCAACTCAGCGCAACCACGCCTTGATCGATTCGCCCATGGTAGAGGTCGAAATTCCATAGCGGTCGTGAAGCGTCGGAAGCGCGCCGGCAGCGAGGAACGCGTCGGGTAGTCCCACCTGGCGGAAGGCGCATGACACGCCCGCGCGCATCAACTCCGCCGCCACCGCTTCGCCCAGGCCACCAATCACGGTGTGATTCTCCGCCACGACGAGGAGCCGTCGCGAGCGCTTCGCTTCGCGCAGGATCGTCTGCGTGTCGAGCGGCTTGATGGTCGGCACATGCAGCACGCCCACGCCGATTCGATCGCTTTCGAGTGCCTTCGCCACTTCGAGTGCGCGCATCGTCATCAAGCCCGATGAAATGATCAACACCTCCGCGCCATCGCGCAACATCTTCGCCTTGCCGAGTTCGAAGGTGTAGTCGTATTCGTCGAGCACCGCGGGTACGTTGCCGCGCAAGAGGCGTGCATAGACCGGTCCCTTGTGCGCGGCGATGGCGGGCACCATCTGCTCGATGTCGAGCGCGTCGCACGGATCGATCACGGTCATGTTTGGCATCGCTCGCATCAGCGCGAGGTCCTCGGCGGCCTGGTGGCTGGGACCGTAGCCCGTGGTCAGGCCCGGCAGTGCGCAGACGATCTTCACGTCCAGATTGTCTTCAGCGATCGTCTGATGGATAAAGTCATACGCGCGGCGCGTGGCAAAAACCGCGTAGGTCGTGACGAAAGGCTGCGCACCTTCATGTGCAAATCCCGAGGCTGCGCCCATCAGCAATTGTTCGGCCATCCCCATCTGATAGAAGCGTTCCGGAAACGCCTTGGCAAAAATGTGCAGGTCCGTGTATTTGCTGAGGTCGGCGGTCATGCCTATGACGCTTTGCTTTTGCTTCGCCAGTTCCACTAACGCGTGCCCGAACGGCGCGGAGCGCGTGATCTGTCCTTCGCCGGCCATCGAAGCGATCATCGCCGAAGTCTTCAGGCGCGGTTTGTTAATCGTTGCGCTGCTCATGCTTGTCTCCCTGCTTCCAGTGCTTCGAGCGCGAGTTGCCATTCGTGCGCGTCGACGCGGATAAAGTGATTTTTCTCGCGCTGTTCGAGGAACGGCACGCCGCGGCCCATATGGGTGTCGGCAATGATCATGCGCGGTTGCGCGACGGGATGCTTGCGCGCCGCGTCGAACGCAGCCACCACAGCGGCGATATCGTTGCCGTCGACCCGTTGCGTGAACCAGCCGAACGCCTGCAGTTTTTCGACGAGCGGCTCGAACGCCATGATCTGCGAAGATGGGCCATCGGCCTGCTGATTGTTCACGTCGACGACGGCGATCAGGTTGTCGAGTTTCCAGTGACTCGCGGACATGAGGCCTTCCCAGATCGCACCTTCGTCGAGTTCGCCGTCGGAAAACAGCGTGTACACGAAGGCATCCGAGCCTTTGCGCTTGAGTCCGAGGCAACGGCCCACCGCGATGGTCAAGCCCTGGCCGAGCGATCCTCCGGACATTTCCATGCCCGGCGTGTAACTCGCCATGCCCGACATCGGCAGCCGGCTATCGTCGCTTCCATAGGTTTCGAGCTCTTCGGCCGGCAGGATGCCCGCTTCGAGCAGCGCCGCGTACAGCGCAATCGCATAGTGTCCGTTGGACAAAAGGAAGCGGTCACGGCCTTCCCATTCAGGGTCTTCGGGGCGATAGCGCATTGCGCCGAAGTAGGCGACGGCCAGCACATCGGCAATGTCGAGCGCCTGCCCGATATAGCCTTGTCCCTGGACTTCACCCATTAATAGTGCGTTTCTGCGGATACGGTAAGCGTGTTCGGCAAGTGTTGCCGTCGACGCGCTGGAAGGACTGTTCATGTGGTCTCCTGTGATTCAGTCGGAATGATTGAAAAGGTTCAGCGGTTCACTGACTTCGCGGGCACCAGAAAGACGAGAGCGGCGCCGAGCGTGACGGCGACTGAGATGAAGATCAGTCCTGCGGTCGATTTGCCGGTTAGATCGTTCAGCCAGCCCACGATCGCTGGGGAAAAGAAGCCTGCGAGGTTGGCCACGCAGTTCACGGCCGCGATCCCGGCTGCGGCGGACATGCCGCCCAGCAAGGCCGTCGGCAAAGACCAGAACTGCGAAGAGGAGGCGAGGATGCCCGCTGCGGCAACGCTCAGACAGACGATGGATGCCGGGACGCTGCCGAGCGCCGGCAGTACCGCGAACGCTGCGGCGGCGATCAGCATGGGAATGGCCAGATGCAGCCTGCGTTCGCGATGACGGTCCGCACTCATGCCGATCAACGGCAGCGCGATGATGGCGCACAGATAAGGAATGGCGGTGAACGCGCCGACCCAGAGCGGGTCGGCGACACCGGCCTTGCGGATGATCGTCGGCAGCCAGAAGGTCAGGCCATACTGACCGAGCACGACGCAGAAGTAGATCGCGGCCATCAGCCACAAGCGGCGGTCGCCGATGAAAGACTTGACCGAGATGTGGGCGATCTTATGGGCGTTATCGCCGGCAACGTTGCGTGCCAGCAGCGTCTTTTCGGATTCTGTCAGCCACTTTGCCTTAACAATACTGTCGTCGAGGTACAGCAGGATCGCGACACCCAGCACGAGCGACGGCACCGCTTCAAGCAGGAACAGCCACTTCCATCCGGAGAGACTCAGCGC
>JBEKNG010000543.1:0-4556 GCA_049523075.1 Paraburkholderia sp. | reverse complement strand
TTTCTCGCTGGCAACCTGTTTTCGTCTGCAGGCGGTTCGGCTCCCTCCCGTCCGGCGCGGATGGTCGAGAGGTATGAAGCCGCCCATCAGAACGAGATAACGACCCGCGCGCCGAAATCTTTAGCGGTTGCCGCAAACTTACTGTAAAAAAACTGCCTGTAATGATTGATAGCCCCAGTGTCTGAACGAGTGGCTGAACGACGCCCGGCGGATTCGGTTAAAGTGGCGCGCCTGGCTGTCCGTTATTGATAGCAAGCCTGACACTCGAGGCGGCTGCGGCAAGTCGCGTCCGCTGCACAGTCTTTCTGAATTCATGCACCGATGAGCCATGTCTGAACCGTTCCCTGCCCAGGCCAAGCCCGGGCGCGTCAAGGTGCTTGCGCAAACCGCCCAGGGCGCCCAACTGGCGGCTGACGCGCCGTTTGTTTACCTGGGACGCCAGCCAATTCTCGACCGCGACGGCGCGCTGAACGCCTACGAACTGTTGTTTCGTGCCGGCGCCCACAACTATGCCGAGGTCCGCGACGACGCCCAGGCGACCGCTCAGGTGGTGGCGCGCACGATTGGCGGGATCGGCGTGTCGGCGGTGCTCGGCCATCACCGCGGCTATGTGAACATTGGCCGCGACCTGTTGTTTGACGATATCGTTCACCTGATGTCGCCCGAACGCTTCGTGCTCGAGATTCTCGAGACCGTCAGCTTCGACGCGCAGCTCGTACGGCGGCTCGGCGAACTGCGCTGCGCCGGCTTCCAGGTGGCGCTCGACGATGTCAGCGAGCTGACGGCGGGCCTACGCGCCGTGCTGCCGCATACCGATATCGTCAAGGTCGATTTCCTGGTGACGCCCCGGGAGGCCCTGCCGAAACTGGCTGCAGCGGTGCTCGCCGAGGGCAAGACGCTGATTGCCGAGAAGGTCGAGACGCGGGACGACTTTGCGCTCGCCCGCGAGCTTGGTTTCCACCTGTTCCAGGGATACTTCTTCGCCCGCCCACAGGTGCTGGCCGCGCCGCGCAACCGCTCGTCGCGCCAGGCGCTGCTGCGCCTGCTAGCGCTCCTCGCAAGCGACGCCGGCATTATCGAACTCGAAGCGGAGTTAAAGCGCAACCCGAACGTCGTGGTGCAGTTGCTGCGCCTCGTCAATTCGAGCGCGTTCGGCCTCGGGCGCAATATTGCCTCGCTGCGCGAGGCGATCATCGCCACCGGCACGCGGCAGATCGCGCGCTGGGCGCAGCTTCTGCTGTATGCCGACAGCGGCGACCTGCCGTGGCGTTCCGATCCGCTGGTGCAGCTGGCCGGCACGCGCTCGCGCTTCATGGAGCTGGCGGCGCGCTGGCTGCGTCCGAAGGACGAGGACTTTGCGGACGCCGCGTTCATGACCGGGATCTTTTCGCTGGTGCACGTGGTGCTGGGCACGACGCCTGCCGAGGCCCTCGACAAACTGGGCCTGGCGTCGCAGATCCGCAATGCGATCGTCGAGCATAGCGGGGCGCTGGGTGCGCTGCTGAGGATCGCCGCGGCCGCCGATCAGGGCGCGGACGAGCGCACTGATGCGGCGTCGATTGCCGCCAGCGCCGAGGCGCCGGCCGGCTTCGCGGCGCTGACGCCCGAGGTGCTGGCGGAGCTGAACCTGTCCGCGGCAGCGTGGTTTGGCGCGCATGCGGGGATGGTGTAGCGCCGGGGGCGCGAGCAGCGGGTCTTCCAGCGTGCTTTGTCCGGACGTGGTCCAATAGCGGATAAGTTAAGTCGTGGCTTGACGCGCCCGGGAGGGCACGGCAGGGTACGGCTTCATTCATTGCACGGACACACGTGCGTCAACGCTTGAAGAGGCTCGAGATGAAACGAAAGTTCATGCCGGTATTGCTGGCGACCGTATTGTCGGTGGGTTTTGCGCTGCATTCTCTGACGGCGTCTGCGACGCTCAAGCCTGGCGACACGGCACCGGATTTCACGACCCAGGCGTCGCTCGGCGGCAAGACCTACACCTACTCGCTAGCCGATGAGTTGAAGAAGGGGCCGGTGGTGTTGTACTTCTACCCGGCGGCCTTCACGAAGGGCTGCACGATCGAGGCGCATGAATTCGCGGACGCCGTGGATGAATACAAGAAGTACGGCGCGACGGTGATTGGCGTGTCGCATGACAATATCGACACGTTGACGAAGTTTTCGGTGAGCGAATGCCGCAGCAGGTTCCCGGTCGCGGCTGACGCGGACGCGAAGGTAATTGGCGCCTACGACGCGGGGTTGCCGATGCACAATTCGATGGCGAACCGGGTGTCGTATGTGATTGCGCCGGACGGCAAGATCATTTATGAGTACACGAGCCTATCGCCGGACAAGCATGTCGAGAATACGCTGGAGGCGGTCAAGCAATGGGCGGCCACGCATAAGTCGCCGTGAGGGCAGGGGCGGAGGATGCCCGGCGGGCGGCTTGATGGTTGCTCTGCGTTTGCGTTGCTGCCGCGACCGGTGTCGCTGATTGCCGGATGGTGCAATAGTTTCTTGCTGGTGATCTCGCGGATGCACCGTGCTACGCTGGTGGCCGGTTTGTTTTGCGGGGTGATCCGAGATGCCTATCGTTGTGGGTCTGGCGGTGCTGGCCGCGCTGATATACGGCGCGGTCTGGTCGTTTGACGCGTTGTCGGCGCATTTTGGTCTTGGGGTTGCCGTTGGCGCTGCTGTGGTGGTTGCTGCTTTAATTGTAGCGGCGGTTGCTTATTGGCTGCGGCGCCGGCGTGAAGTGGCGGCCAATATTCATGATGGTGATTGGACGCATGAGCTCAAGGCTGAATGGGGGTTGGTTCGGTTGGCCGCCGGGAAGAGGTTATGTAGTTTGGACGTTCACGGCGTCCACGGGGACTATATTTTTGCTGATATTCAGGGGGCTGAGGGCGAGCGGGTTGGCGAGCAGTGGCAGCTAGCGCTCAAGGTTCGGGATGCCAGGTGTCCTCAGTGGAATTTGCCCATGCACGATGAGAAGCAGGCTAAGCAGTGGAAGCGGATTTTTGATCTGGCTGTTGAGCAGAGGCTTTGATTTTTGCTTTTTGCTTTTGCCTTGCAGGCGGCTCTTGCTTCTGAGCTCTCGCTGTTGTTGCCTGCGGCGCCTTGCATCTGGTTGTTGTTCTTGCGGTGTTGGCCTCTCCTTGTATTCTTATCGGTCTATTAGGTTCGCGCCTGTGCGGGGCAGCACCTACTTTTCTTTGCCGCCGCAAAGAAAAGTAGGCAAAAGAAAGCGGGCTCACACCGCCAGCTTGTAGCGGTCCGTCTCGGTCACCTACAGGGAACGGCCCAAGACGAGAGCTGCCCCCGCGCCACACGCGTTGGTGACCAGGCCGTCATCCGTTCCAGCGTTGCGCTGCGCGCCCCGCCGTCGGGCATAACCCCTCTGCACATTCTGTAGTATTGCAAACGTTTATTGACTGACTTCCAAGGCAGACCCATCCGCGACGCACGTAGTGCGGAGTGGGGTGGATGAGCCCTGTGTCACTAATGCGGGAAGCGCGAGGGCGCCTCTCGTCTCGGACCGCTCCGGGATCACGCAAGAGGCGGACACCTACTGGCTAGCGGTTGCAGCCCGCTTTCTTTGCGGCGGCAAAGAAAGTAAGTGCCGCCCCGCACAGGGGCGAAGCTAATAGACCGATAAGAAAGCAAGGAGAGGCCAACGCCATAGGAAAACAGCCAAAGATAGCCTGACCATGTCAATAAGAAATCAAGTAAAGGCCAATAACTTGAGCAAACCACCAATAGCCGTCGGCCAGACAAAAAAACATCACCCATTCCCCTGAACACCAGCCCCACGACCACCCCGCCGCGCACGCGATTCCCACCTGACGCGAATGCGATCCAGATAAAGATAAACAACCGGCGTGGTATAGAGCGTAAGCATTTGACTCACAATAAGCCCACCGACGATAGCAATGCCCAAAGGCGCCCGAAGCTCAGCCCCATCCCCATTCCCAAACGCCAACGGCAGCGCCCCAAGCAGCGCAGCACAAGTAGTCATCATGATCGGCCGAAACCTTAGCAAACAAGCCTGATGAATTGCGTCATAAGAGGACAACCCCTGCCGGGACGCCTCAATAGCAAAATCGATCATCATGATCGCGTTCTTCTTGACGATACCAATCAAAAGAATCACCGCAATCAACGCGATGATGCTGAACTCGGTCTGAAACAGCAGCAACGCCAGCAAAGCCCCCACCCCCGCCGAAGGCAACGTCGACAAAATCGTCAACGGATGGATATAGCTCTCATACAGTATCCCCAGCACGATATACACCGCCGCCAAGGCGGCCAGAATCAATAGAGGCATATCCGACAAGGACTGCTGAAACGCCTGCGCCGTTCCCTGGAAGCTGCCGTGAATCGTGCCCGGCATGCCAATCTCCGCCATCGTGTCGTAGATCGCCTTCGTCGCATCCGACAACGACTTCCCCGGCGGCAGGTTAAACGAGATCGTCGACGCCACGAACTGGCTCTGGTGATTCACCGACAACGGCGTACTGCCCGGACCGAAGCTCGCAATCGCCGACAACGGAATCATCGTCTCCTTCGAAGTC
>JBEKNG010000542.1:0-4558 GCA_049523075.1 Paraburkholderia sp. | reverse complement strand
GTATCTTCCCGAATTCGCCGGAAGAAAACTTTTCGCACAAGGTCAACAAGAAGATGCATCGTGCAGGTCTCTGCTCGATCTTCTCGCAGCTGGCCCGCGAAGGCCGCATCTCGGTGGTTGACGAGCTGACGCTCGAAGCCCCGAAGACGAAGCTGCTGGCCGAAAAATTCAAGGCGATGGGTCTCGAATCCGTGCTGGTGATTACCGACACGGTTGACGAAAACCTGTACCTCGCGTCGCGCAACCTCGCCCATGTGGCGGTTGTCGAGCCGCGTTACGCCGACCCGCTGTCGCTGATCTACTTCAAGAAGATCCTGATCACGAAGGCTGCGGTCGCCCAGATCGAGGAGTTGCTGTCATGAGCGAGATTCGCAAGAACGATCATCGTTTGATGCAGGTCCTGCTCGCGCCGGTGATCTCCGAAAAGGCGACGCTGGTGGCCGACAAGAACGAACAGGTTGTGTTCGAAGTCGCGCCGGATGCCACGAAGCAGGAAGTGAAGGCCGCTGTTGAGCTGATGTTCAAGGTGGAAGTCGATTCCGTCAATGTGCTGGTCTCGAAGGGCAAAGCCAAGCGCTTTGGCCGCTTCATGGGCAAGCGCAAGGACGTGAAGAAAGCCTATGTCTGCTTGAAGCCCGGTCAGGAAATCAACTTTGAAGCGGAGGCCAAGTAATCATGGCAATCGTTAAAGTTAAGCCGACTTCGCCGGGTCGCCGCGCGATGGTCAAGGTGGTCAACAAGGATCTGCATAAGGGCAAGCCGTTCGCACCGCTGCTCGACTCGCAGTCCTCGACCGCCGGCCGTAACAACAACGGCCACATCACCACGCGCCATAAAGGCGGTGGTCATAAGCAACACTACCGTGTTGTCGATTTCCGTCGCAATAAGGACGGCATTCCGGCCAAGGTTGAACGTCTTGAGTACGATCCGAACCGTAGCGCGAACATCGCGCTGGTTCTGTACGCAGACGGCGAGCGCAAGTACATCATCGCTCCGAAGGGTGTGACGGTTGGCCAGCAACTGTTGTCGGGTTCGGAAGCTCCGATCCGCGCAGGCAACACGCTGCCGATCCGCAACATTCCGGTCGGTACGACGATCCACTGCATCGAAATGCTGCCGGGCAAGGGCGCGCAAATGGCGCGTTCGGCTGGTACGTCGGCGATGCTGCTGGCTCGCGAAGGCATCTACGCACAGGTCCGCCTGCGCTCCGGTGAAATCCGCCGCGTTCACGTTGAATGCCGCGCGACGATTGGTGAAGTTGGCAACGAAGAGCATAGCCTCCGTCAAATCGGTAAGGCTGGCGCAAACCGCTGGCGCGGTATCCGCCCGACGGTGCGCGGCGTTGCAATGAACCCGGTCGATCACCCGCACGGTGGTGGTGAAGGCAAGACGGCTGCAGGTCGCGACCCGGTGAGCCCATGGGGCACGCCGACGAAGGGTTATCGTACCCGCAGCAACAAGCGCACGACGAGCATGATCGTCCAGCGCCGTCACAAGCGTTAAGGAGTAGGCAATGGCACGTTCTGTAAAAAAAGGTCCGTTCTGCGACGCCCATTTGCTGAAGAAAGTTGAGGCGGCTGCAGCTTCGCGTGATAAGAAGCCGATCAAAACCTGGTCGCGTCGTTCGACGATTCTGCCGGATTTCATCGGTCTGACGATTGCCGTGCACAACGGCCGTCAACACGTTCCGGTGTACATCTCGGAAAACATGGTCGGCCACAAACTTGGCGAGTTCGCATTGACCCGTACGTTCAAGGGTCACGCGGCCGACAAGAAGGCTAAGAAATAAGGGGCTCATGATGGAAGTGAAAGCAATTCATCGCGGTGCCCGCATCTCGGCGCAGAAAACGCGCCTTGTGGCTGACCAGATCCGCGGTTTGCCGGTCGACAAGGCGCTGAACGTTCTGACGTTCTCGCCGAAGAAGGCTGCGGGAATCGTGAAAAAGGTCGTGCTGTCGGCGATCGCGAATGCGGAGCACAACGAAGGCGCCGATATCGATGAGCTCAAGATTACGAGCATCTACATCGACAAGGGCGCTTCGCTCAAGCGTTTTACTGCGCGCGCTAAAGGCCGTGGTAACCGCATCGAGAAGCAATCCTGTCACATCACTGTGACGGTCGGGAACTAAGGGGTCATACGATGGGACAGAAAATTCATCCGACTGGCTTCCGTTTGGCCGTCAGCCGCAATTGGGCGTCGCGTTGGTACGCGAACAACAACAATTTTGCGGCGATGTTGCAGGAAGACATCGGTGTACGTGAATACCTGAAGAAGAAGCTGAAGAACGCTTCGGTTGGCCGCGTCGTTATCGAGCGTCCGGCGAAGAACGCGCGCATCACGATTTATAGCTCGCGTCCGGGTGTGGTCATCGGTAAGAAGGGCGAGGATATCGAGCTGCTGAAGTCGGAACTGCAACGCCGCATGGGCGTTCCGGTCCACGTCAACATCGAAGAAATCCGCAAGCCGGAAACCGATGCGCAACTGATCGCCGATTCGATCACGCAACAGCTCGAGCGCCGGATTATGTTCCGCCGCGCGATGAAACGTGCGATGCAAAACGCAATGCGTCTGGGTGCTCAAGGCATCAAGATCATGAGCGCTGGCCGTCTGAACGGCATCGAAATCGCCCGTACGGAGTGGTATCGCGAAGGTCGCGTGCCCCTTCATACGCTGCGCGCTGACATCGACTACGCAACTTCGGAAGCGAAGACGACGTACGGCATCATCGGCGTGAAGGTGTGGGTCTACAAGGGCGATACGCTCGGTCGCAACGACGCACCGGTGGTGGAAGAAGTCGCCGAAGAAAAGCGTCCTCGCCGTAACGCACGTCCGGGTGGCGATCGCCGTCCGCGTCGCGATGGTGAAGGTGGTGGTCCGGCAGGTGCACGCCGTGGCGCCCCCCGTCGTGCTGGCGGTGCCGGCGGTGACGGGAAGACTGGAGAATAACGATGCTGCAACCGAAACGCAGAAAGTATCGCAAAGAGCAGAAGGGTCGTAACACCGGTATCGCTACCCGCGGCAACGCGGTGTCGTTCGGTGAATACGGTCTGAAGGCTATCGGTCGTGGTCGCTTGACCGCGCGCCAGATTGAAGCGGCGCGTCGTGCAATGACCCGTCACATCAAGCGTGGTGGCCGTATCTGGATCCGCATCTTCCCGGACAAGCCGATCTCGCACAAGCCGGCTGAAGTACGTATGGGTAACGGTAAAGGTAACCCTGAGTACTACGTCGCAGAGATTCAACCGGGCAAGATGCTGTACGAAATGGACGGCGTAACCGAAGAACTGGCACGCGAAGCGTTCCGTCTGGCTGCAGCGAAGCTGCCGCTCAAGACGACCGTTATCGTCCGCCAGCTCGGCGCCTAAGGAGCAAATGATGAAGGCTTCCGAACTTCACCAGAAAGATCAGGCCGCGCTCAACAAGGAGCTGTCGGACCTGTTGAAGGCGCAATTCGGCCTGCGCATGCAACTCGCGACCCAGCAGCTCACGAACACGAGCCAGCTGAAGAAGGTTCGTCGCGACATCGCACGTGTGCGGACCGTCCTGACTGAGAAGGCGAACCAGAAATGAACGATAGCGTAAAAACCTCGCTCAAGCGGACGCTGGTCGGCAAGGTCGTCAGCAACAAGATGGACAAGACGGTCACCGTGCTGGTTGAGCACCGCGTGAAGCACCCGATCTACGGCAAGTACGTTGTGCGTTCGAAGAAGTACCACGCGCACGACGATGCGAACACGTACAACGAGGGCGACCTCGTTGAAATCCAGGAAACGCGTCCGATTTCTAAGACGAAAGCCTGGGTTGTGGCTCGCCTGGTCGAGGCTGCTCGCGTCATCTGACGCCGAATGTTGTAGAAGTAGTTGAAGTCGCAGTAAGTTTCGCTTGCAAGACCGAGATTATTTGTTATAATCTCGGTCTTCCCTCTTTGTGGGAGCCCCGTCGCGGGCGAAGTTGGTGGGGGAAGCGGTTCAGGCGCCAGTCTGTTCCGAAGGATTCACCGGATTGCGATGGCGGGTTTCGTTTGCCGTCGCTGCTGTTCTAACCCAAGCAGCCGATTGGCTGACGGGACCAAGACTGACCGGGTACGCCATGGTGGTGTGACCGGATTAAGTTGGGAAAGATAAACCATGATCCAGACCGAAACTCGGCTTGAAGTGGCCGACAACACGGGTGCGCGTGAAGTCATGTGCATCAAGGTGCTCGGCGGCTCGAAGCGTCGTTATGCCAGCATTGGCGACATCATCAAGGTGACCGTCAAAGAAGCAACGCCGCGCGGGCGCGTGAAGAAAGGCGAAATTTATAACGCCGTGGTGGTTCGTACCGCCAAGGGCGTTCGTCGTCAAGACGGCTCGCTGATCAAGTTCGATGGCAACGCCGCAGTGTTGTTGAATGCCAAGCTCGAACCTATTGGCACCCGTATTTTCGGGCCTGTCACGCGCGAGTTGCGTAGCGAACGATTCATGAAGATCGTTTCGCTGGCACCGGAAGTGCTGTAAGGAGTCGCGATGAACAAGATTCGCAAAGGTGACGAAGTTATCGTCATCACCGGCAAGGACA
>JBEKNG010000541.1:0-4566 GCA_049523075.1 Paraburkholderia sp. | reverse complement strand
CATCAGTTGAACGATGTGCTCTTCGGTCGGGATGTTCGGCGAGTGAATGTCGTACACACCTGGGCCGATCTCGTTCGGGTAGTTGAAGTTGTCGAACGCGTCAAGCAACTCCATATCCGAGCGCGAGGTCTCGATGGTGATCACGT
Source organism: Paraburkholderia sp. (assembly GCA_049523075.1). GTDB lineage: Bacteria > Pseudomonadota > Gammaproteobacteria > Burkholderiales > Burkholderiaceae > Paraburkholderia. The sequence continues at coordinate 4,420 of JBEKNG010000541.1, read as the reverse complement.
CGGCGTCCATGTCGGCGATCGACGCGATGATGTCGTTGAACTCCGAATAGCACATATGCGTGTGGATCTGCGTTTCGTCTTTCACGCCATTGGCGGTGATACGGAACGACGTCACTGCCCAGTCGAGGTATTCCGTCCACTGCGCCTTACGCAGAGGCAAGCCTTCGCGCAAGGCGGCCTCGTCGATCTGGATCACGCGCACGCCGGCCTTCTCGAGGTCCAGCACTTCTTCGCGGATCGCCAATGCGAGCTGGTAGCACGAGACCGAACGCGGCTGATCGTCACGCACGAAGGACCAGTTCAGAATCGTGACCGGGCCGGTCAGCATGCCCTTCATGGGCTTGCTGGTGAGCGACTGGGCGTACTTGATCCATCCGACGGTCATGGCCTTCGGGCGGCTGATGTCGCCAAACAGAATTGGCGGCTTCACGCAACGCGAGCCATACGACTGCACCCAGCCGAACTGGCTGAACGCGTAACCGTCGAGTTGCTCGCCGAAATATTCGACCATGTCATTACGCTCGGCTTCGCCGTGCACCAGCACGTCAAGACCTAGCGCTTCCTGCTCGCGCACGCTGCGTTCGATCTCGGCGCGCATCGCAATCTTGTAACCGGCGTCGTCCAGTGCACCGCTCTTGAACTGGCTGCGCGCACGGCGGATCTCGCCAGTCTGCGGGAACGAGCCGATGGTCGTGGTGGGGTAAGCCGGTAACTTCAACAGCGCAGCCTGCTTGTCGGCGCGCGCCGGATAGGCGTTCTTGCGCCGACCCAAGGCCGGATTGATCTTCGCGAGGGCGCCCTTGACCGCCGGGTTGTTCACACGCGGCGACGCACGACGTGCCGCAATGGCAGCCGCGTTAGCGGCCAGTTCCGCCTTGACGGTATCGCGGCCGTTGTTCAGCGCGGTGGCCAGCACCTTCAGTTCACCCAGCTTTTGCAGCGCGAAGGCGAGCCACGAACGGACTTCCGCGTCCAGCTTCGGCTCGGTTTCGAGGTCCACCGGCAGGTGCAGCAGCGAGCACGACGGTGCGATCCACAGGCGTTCGCCCAGTTGCTCCGCGACCGGCTCGATCCAATCCAGCACGCCGTCGAGGTCGGTCTTCCAGATGTTGCGGCCGTTGATCACGCCGAGCGACAGCACGCGGTCTTGCGGCAGTTGTGCAATCACGGCGTCGACTTCAGCGTGGGCATTGATCGCATCCAGATGCAGACCCTGCACCGGCAGCTTGATAGCGAGCGACAGGTTGTCGAGCAACTGGCCGAAGTACGTGGCCAGCAGCAGCTTGACCTTGCTGTTCGCCAGCGCGTGATATGCCGTGACGTACGCTTGCTGCCATTCAGCAGACAATTCGGTGACGAGGACCGGTTCGTCGATCTGAGCCCATTCAACGCCTTGCGCCGCCAGCGTGGCCAGCAGTTCCACGTAGACCGGCAGCAGGCGCGGCAGCAGAGCCAGCTTGTCGGAGTCGTCCTTGGCCTTGCCGAGTGCCAGATAGGTCACCGGGCCGACGATGACCGGCTTGGCCTTGACGCCTTGTGCCTTGGCTTCGCCGAGTTGTTCCAGCAGGCGCGACGGATCCAGCTTGAATTCGGTGCCGGCGCTGAATTCGGGGACGATGTAGTGGTAGTTGGTGTCGAACCACTTGGTCATCTCGCCGGCGGCGACGCCACCGCAGCATGCGCTGTGGTCTTCGGCACCCTTGGCCGAGCGACCGCGAGCGACGCGGAAGTAGTTGTCGAGTGCATCGCCGTGGAAGCCCTGCACGCGTTCCGGCAGGTTGCCCAGCGTGAAGCTCATGTCCAGCACCTGGTCGTAGAAGGCGAAATCGCCCACGGCAGCCAGACCCAGGTCAGCCTGGTGTGCCCAGTGACGCTGGCGCAATTGCGCGCCCAACGCTTTCAGTTCGCCGAGCGAAGACTCGCCTTTCCAGTAGGACTCCAGTGCGAATTTCAGTTCGCGCTTCGCGCCGATGCGGGGGAAGCCCAGATTGTGTGTCGTCGCCATCGTGTCGCCTTCGTTCGGTCAGGTTGCGGATTGGTAGATCCTATAGAAGGCTATTTATGAAGTAAAATGGTGATAATTCAACAAACCATTAGTTTTGTTCATGTGAAATTATGCTTGAGAGAATTCATCTGGCGATCGTCCAGGCGGTGGATAAGCACGGCTCGCTCACCGCGGCGGCGGACATCCTGTGCGTGACGCAATCCGCCCTCAGCCACTCCATGAAAAAGCTGGAGCAACAACTGGGTACGGACGTCTGGTTGCGTGAAGGCCGCAGCCTGCGCTTGACCCAAGCCGGTCAATACCTGCTCGCGGTCGCCAGCCGCGTTCTGCCGCAACTGGATCTCGCCGAAGAACGCCTTGGCCAGTACGCACAGGGCGAGCGCGGCGCGCTGCGCATCGGTATGGAATGCCATCCCTGCTACCAGTGGTTGCTCAAGGTGGTCTCGCCCTATCTCGCGAGCTGGCCGGACGTCGATGTCGACGTCAAGCAGAAATTCCAGTTCGGCGGCATTGGCGCCCTGTTCGGCTACGAGATCGACCTGCTCGTAACGCCAGATCCGCTCTACAAGCCGGGCTTGCGCTTCGAACCGGTGTTCGACTACGAACAGGTCCTGGTAGTGAACCGCGAGCACCCACTGGCCACCGCCGACTATGTTAAGCCGGAGCAGTTGACGCGGGAGGTGTTGGTCACGTATCCGGTCGAGACCGACAGGCTCGACATCTACAATCAGTTTCTGATGCCGGCAGGTGTCACGCCCCGGCGCCACAAGGTAATCGAGACCACGGATATCATGCTGCAAATGGTGGCAAGCGGCAGAGGTGTCGCAGCGTTGCCACGCTGGCTCGTGGAAGAGTATGCCGGCAAGATGCAGATTGTCCCGGTGCGGTTGGGACGAAAGGGCATCGCCAAGCAGATTTTCCTGGGTGCCCGCGAAACCGACATTGAAATTGACTACCTCAAGGCCTTCGTCGACCTGGCGCGCATGCCGGCAGTGGCCCTGGCCGAACCGCATCGTGACGAACCTGCGTCAAGCGGCGGCTAATCAGTAGCCCTGCCCGAGTATTACGCAAGCCGATCATCAGCATAAAGAATTCCGATTGTTGTTGATCTGGAATTTGCTCGTTCCTAAGATGAATCTACCGTACGAAAAAACGATAACGCGGAGACACTGTCTATGGATGCGCAGGCGAAGCCCGAACGGGCAATCAAAACGGTCGAGGATGCGATTCGTCTGATAGAGGCGAGCCGGCTAACGCATATCAAAGTCGGTATTTCCGACGTCGACGGCGTTCTGCGCGGCAAGTATCTGCGTAAAGATAAATTCCTCGGGGCGCTGCGTTCAGGTTTCGCGTTCTGCAATGTCGTACTGGGGTGGGACGTAGACGACCAGATGTACGACAACACGAACTACACTGGCTGGCACACCGCCTACCCGGACGCCATGGTGCGCATCGTGCCGGAGAGCTGCCGCCGTTTGCCGCTAGAACAAGGCGACGGCGAAGACATGTTGTTCTTCCTTGCCGAATTTGCGCAGGATGCCGAATCAATCTGCCCACGAGGCTTGCTGAAACGCGTATTGAAGCGCGCAGACGCGATGGGCTTCGAGGCCTTTTCCGCACTTGAATATGAATTCTTTATGTTCGAGGAGACGCCGCATTCGGTGCGCGAGAAGAAATACCGTGACCTGAAAAACTGGACGCCGGGCAATTTCGGTTATTCGGTGCTGCGTAGTACGGTCCAAGGCGATTTCTACCGGCAATTGCTCGATCTGTGCGAGCAGATGGACATGCCGATCGAGGGCCTGCATACCGAAACCGGTCCCGGCGTGCTAGAGGCCGCACTTGCCTTCGACAGCGCAGCCGACATGGCGGATAAGGCCATATTGTTCAAGACCTTTACCAAGGCGCTGGCTCAGAAGAACAATCTGATGGCCACCTTTATGGCGAAATGGTCACATGACCACCCAGGGCAGAGCGGTCATATCCACCTGTCTTTGCGCGAAAAGAGCACCGGCAAGTCGGTCTTTTACGATGAAAGCCGTCCTTACAATATGAGCGCCAGGCAGGCCAGCTTTCTGGCGGGCGTGCAACGCTACCTGCCCGAGTTCATGTCGATGTTCGCGCAGACGGTCAATAGCTATTCCCGTCTGGTGCCGGGTTACTGGGCGCCGCTCGATGCTACCTGGGGCGTAGAGAATCGAACCACGGCCCTACGTCTGATCCCGGGTTCGGAGAAATGTCAGCGCGTTGAAGTCCGCATCGGTTCGGCCGACGCCAACCCCTATATCGCGTTGGCAGCCGCATTGGGCGCCGGCTTGCATGGTATCGAACAAGGCCTGAATCCCGAGCCGATCGTAGAGGGCAACGCCTATACGCAAGAATTTCCGGCTCATTTTAAACTGCCCAACACCCTGT
>JBEKNG010000540.1:0-4571 GCA_049523075.1 Paraburkholderia sp. | reverse complement strand
CGGGCGGCGGTCCGTTCGAGAGCTCTACCGTGCTCGCGTATTACATGTACGACCAGGCGATCAAGTACTACCGAATCGGCTATTCCGCGTCGGTGGCGGTGGTGCTGTTCGCGATCATGCTGGTCTATATCGTCTATCACCTGCGGCGGATGCTGAGTGCAGAGCAATAAGGAGGCCGTAATGTATCCGATGCCGATTGCGAAATGGAAGCCAACCTCAAGGCGGCTGTACAAACTGTCGCTGCCGCTGGCGTTGCTGATCTGGCTGCTGCCGATGATCGCCGTATTGGTCACGTCAGTGCGCTCGTCCGATGAACTGAGCGAGGGTAACTATTGGGGCTGGCCGAAGCACTTTGCGATGTGGGACAACTATCGCGATGCGTTGACCACCTCGCCGATGCTGCATTACTTCTGGAACAGCGTGCTAATTACGGTGCCTGCCGTTGTCGGATCGATCACGCTGGCGGCGATGGCGGGGTTCGCGCTGGCGATCTATCGTTTTCGCGGCAACAGCACGCTGTTTGCCACCTTCGTGGCGGGCAATTTCGTGCCGGTGCAGGTGTTGATGATCCCGGTGCGCGATCTGTCGTTGAAGCTTGGGCTCTTCAACACAGTTGGTGCTTTGATTTTGTTTCACGTGTCGTTTCAGACAGGGTTCTGCGCGCTGTTTCTGCGCAATTTCATCAAGCAGTTACCGTTCGAACTGATCGAAGCGGCGCGCATCGAAGGGGCGAACGAGTGGACGGTATTCTTCAGGATTGTCCTGCCGCTGATCCGTCCGGCTCTCGCGGCGCTGGCGATTCTCGTGTTCACGTTTGTGTGGAATGACTACTTCTGGGCGCTGTGCCTGACGACGGGCGATGAGGCGGCGCCGATCACGGTAGGTGTCGCTGCGCTGAAGGGGCAGTGGACCACCGCGTGGAATCTGGTGTCGGCGGGGTCGATTCTGGCCGCGTTGCCCTCAGTGGCGATGTTCTTCGCGATGCAAAAGCATTTCGTGGCGGGTTTGACGTTTGGCGCGACGAAGGGGTGAGTCGACAGGCCGTTCAATGCCCTTTTATATACCAAGTTGCATAGCTGGCAACGAGCGCAATCTTACACACGCACTCGATCAGCGAGAGCGCGAACAGTTCACGCGCGATCGCATATTCGAGCGGGAGCGTAGAGGCGAGCGCGAACACGCTTGCTGCGCATAGAAATGCGAAAAATGGGCGCGTATAACGGACCCCGAAAAACGCGGCCGTCCCCACACCGAGTAGCAGGCATTTGGCGAGCATCAGCGCAATGACTCGCGTCTGGCCATCTGCAGGGCTCAGTTCCCATGGTGTTTCGACGATCGACCAGGCGCACACCAGCGCGATTGAGACCTGCATTGCGCGGCGCGCGAGCGGCGCCTTGTGTGGCCGCGACGCTGGCGCGGGTTGCTCCTGTGCGACATCGAGGTGCGCGCGGCGCATGTGACTGTCCCATGCATCTTCGATGTTCATGAGTTTCTCCGTCTTCCGACCGTGCTGTTTACCAAGTCTGCTCGATATAAGGCGGCAACCCAAATTAAATATTGTTAAAAATCCCGACTCGAACGGCTAGTTGTTGTTATTAAGGCGCACGTTCGAGGCAGTCGACTTTGGCCCTATCAGGCAGGCATCTTTTGGCCCTATCAGACAGGCATCTTGCGAAAAGCGATCGAGAAACGGTTCCAGCTATTGATCGCCGCGATCAGCAACGTCAGGTCAACCAGTTCCTCATCGCTGAAATGCGGCTTGACGGCTTCCCACACCGCGTTGGGCACGTGCGCCTCCGACACCAGCGTGACGGCCTCGGTCCATTCTAGTGCGGCGCGCTCGCGCTCGGTGAAGAAGGGCGTGTCGCGCCACGCGACGACAGTGGCGAGCCGGCGTTCGGTTTCGCCGCCCTTGCGGGCGTCGGTGGTATGCATATCGACGCAGAACGCGCAGCCGTTGATTTGCGAGGCGCGCAGACGCACCAGTTCAGCGAGCGATTTTTCGATGCCGCTCTTGCCGATACGTTCTTCCAGGGCGAGCATCGCTTTGATTGCATGCGGGTTGGCCTTGTAGAAGTCGAGACGGGGTTCCATGGTTCCTTCCTCATTTTTGGTCGATGCGCCGGATGGCGAGACATGAGGAAGATTAGGCCTCTCAATGGCTTTCTGAAATAGCCAATTTCTGGAATTTTCAGGGTGCCGGTTGCCACCCCGCACGCGCCGTGACCTGATGCGGCAGCGGACCCAAACCGGCTCGCCAGACCCACAACGTGGACGCAATGTCGCACACCTCGGAACCCGGGGGGGCGCATGGCAGAGGTTCGCCGCAGGGTGCCGCTCAGCGAACGGCCCTCAGCGCATCAGATGCGTTGCCGCCGGTTATTGACGAAGCGCCAGAGCGCGCTCAGCAGCAGCGAGCCGACACCCAGCCCCACGCCAAGCAGCACGATCGAACTCATGTGATCGCGCACCACCGGCACATTGCCGAACAGATACCCGGCCGCCACCAGCGATACGATCCACAGCGCAGCACCCGCGACGACGAACGATGTGAAGCGTGCGAACGTCATCTGTGAGGCGCCGGCGACGAACGGCGCAAAAGTGCGCACGACGGCGATGAAGGGTGATAGCAGGAAGGTCAGGCCGCCACGTGCCTCATAGAAGGCGTGGGCCTTTTGCAGCGCGTGTTTGTCGAGCCAGCGGTACTCGGCGCTGTAGACCTTCTCGCCGATCGCGCGGCCAATCAGGAAGTTGACGATACTGCCGGCCACCGTTGCCGCAAACAGCACGGGAATCACCAGCCAGACGCTGAGCGCACCGGTGGCGGCGAACGCGCCGCAGATGAAGATCAGCGGATCGCCCGGCAGAAAGAAGAGCGGCAGAAAGCCAATCTCGACAAACACGATGGCAAACAGCATTGCGTAGACGGCCGTGCCATATTGCGCGATCAGGCCACCGAGGTTTCGGTCGAAGTGCAGGGCGACCTGCAACAGGTGCATCAGATTCATCTTGACTCGGAAGAGGGCAGGTATCGGGAGTGTAGCTTCCGGAGGAAGCCAGAGGCAGGCCATTTCGATCCGCGGCGCATCATTGCTTGATGGCGGGCAGGCTGTACGCCTGTTCGTTTCGCCGCGGCGGTGTCAATATTCGAGGCAGACCCAGGGAATGCGAGTGGCGCATGGGAAGCGGGCATGGCCGGTATTGGCCGCTGCTGTCCCATGAGGTTCGACGCAGATGTGATCGATTTGCACCGGAAGCTTATGCAGGACTCTTTTGCCATCACTTTTCGCTTCGCCGAACTGGACGAGATCGAAGCGGTGCGCGCGATCGAATATGAAGCTGCGCAGCGCTTTGCGGCCATCGGCATGACAGGCATCGCCGATGCCCAACCGATGAAGGCGGACTTCGTGCGCCGCAAGATCGAGGCGTCCGAGATTATCGTTGCGGTGCACGACGCGGTGCGCTGTGTCGCGTTCGTGATGTTTGCGCCACTGCCCACGCGCTTCTATATCGAGGAACTGGATGTGCTGACTGCCTGGGCCGGGCGGCGCATCGGCGCGGAGCTGATCGAACAGGTGGACCTGCTCGCACGTAAGGCAGGTGCGCAGCAACTGGTATTGTCGACCTTTCGCGACGTGCCCTGGAATGCGCCGTACTACCGGCAGCTGGGCTTTAATGTGATCGGGAGCGAGCAGCTCGATCCAAAGTTGCGTGCCATTCGCGCGGCGCATGTTGCCCGTGGACTCGACGAATCGAAACGCGTGTTCATGTGCCGTGAGGTTGCTGCGCCGCGCGCGTGATCTTCCTCGGCGCCTGGGTGGCGCAGTCAATGAGGCGATCTGGCGAGACCGGAGTGGGCAGCCCGCAGAAACGCGGCGGGCACAACCGGGGTGATATCCGGTCGTGCCCGCCGCGAGTTTTGCCCGCTTTTGTCTCTGCTTGAGCCAGGCTTGCGCTTATTCCACCGTTTCCAGCGCCGGATAGTCGGTATAGCCGGTCTCGCCTTCCGCGTAGTAGGTCGAAGGATTCGGCTGGTTCAGCGGCGCGTCCAGTTCGAAGCGGCGCGGCAAATCCGGATTGGCGATGAAGAGCTGACCCCATGCCACGGCATCGGCTTCACCTGCGTCGAGAACTTTCTGCGCGGATTCCCTCGTGAATTTTTCGTTGGCAATGTATGGGCCGCCGAACGCCGCCTTCAACTGCGGACCGATGCGGTTGTCGCCGAGCGCTTCACGCGCGGCGATAAACGCGATCTTGCGCTTACCAAGTTCGCGGGCGACATAGCCGAAGGTGGCAGCAGCATTCGAGTCGCCCATCGTATGCGCGTCGCCGCGCGGCGCGAGGTGCATGCCGACCCGATTGGCGCCCCACACATCGATACACGCATCGGTCACTTCGAGCAGCAGGCGGGCACGGTTTTCAATCGAACCGCCGTACGCGTCGGAACGATGGTTGGTGCTGTCCTGCAGGAACTGGTCGAGCAGATAGCCGTTCGCACCGTGTACCTGGACGCCGTCGAAACCGGCTGCCTTGGCATTTTCCGCGCCCTTGCGATACGCCTCGACGACGGC
>JBEKNG010000539.1:0-4595 GCA_049523075.1 Paraburkholderia sp. | reverse complement strand
TTCTCGCCTTTTGGGCGGAAAGATGCGCAAGGACGAACGCAAGACGGGCGAGTCGAAGGGTGTGTACCGCGTCAGAAACTGGCCGGCATACAACGCGGGGCTGATTGAGCGAGGGAATGTGACGATGTGGATCGACGAGGGTGTATTGACGAACCCAGCGACATCCCCAGCGCGCAAGCGCGGTCGGCCATGCATCTATGCTGACGCCGCAGTCCAGATGCTGCTCGGTCTCAAGCAGGTTTTCCGCTTGCCGCTGCGGGCACTACAGGGTTTCGCACAAAGTCAGCGAGACCTCGCTTTCTCCGGTTTGCCCGTGCCCAACTACACCGCACTGAGCCGTCGCGCGCAGAAACTGGAAGTCGTACTGACCGCACCACGCAGCGATGAGCCACTACATCTGGTCATCGACAGCACTGGCCCCAAGCTGTGTGGCGAGGGCGAATGGAAGGTGCGCAAGAACGGTTATTCGAAGCGCCGTACCTGGCGCAACGTGCATCTGGCCATGGATGCGAAGACCGGTCAGATATGCGCAGCGTTGATGACACATCAGGATGTCGACGATGCGAGTGTGCCGCCTGATCTGCTCGACCAGATTCCCGCTGATGTGCCCGTTGAAATCGTCGGCGGCGACGGCGCGTACGACACGAAGCTGGGTCATGCGGTGATAGCAGCGCGCGGCGCCCAACCTTCGATTCCGCCCCGCGAAGGCGCGATGCCCTGGCCGGAGAATACGCCCGGCGCAGGCTGGCGCAACGAGGCGATCGCCGCGATCGCAAAAGGTGGGCGCTCCAAATGGAAGAAGTGCAGCGGCTACCACCGGCGCTCGCTCGTCGAAAACCTGATGTACCGGCTCAAGCCGCTCACAGGCAATCGCCTGTGGACGCGACGCATCGGTTCGCAGGCAACCAAAGTCGCGATTCGCGTCGACGTGCTTAACCGCATGACGCCGCTCGCACGTCCGCAATCCGTTCGCATCGCCTGAACTCAGTATCAAAGGACCGCCTTTGCCTTCAAATTCGATTTATGCAACAACGCCCCGCCAGCGGCAAAGAGCGCTTCGTAGTGGCGCGCTGTGGCAGGACTCAGTTGCAATCGACGGGCAACCTCACGCATGGGTATGCCAGCGGCAAGCAAGGACACCGCTGCGCTCCTTCGAGCGCTCCAAGGAGGTTTGTTGGAGTTTTCAGCGTCGGACATGCGGACAAAGATGCGCTTCAGGTATCAACTACACTGCCACAAAAGTGCTGCTATTGCACCTAGGTCCGATACAACCATAGAATTTTGCGCTGTCGCCCACCGTACGTCATACGCAAGTCTTCGCAAGGCGATTCGATCGACTCGGTGTTAGTCGTTTCGACCTGCACGTGTTGGTGATGCCACGATTGTCGCGGATTTGTCCGTAGCGGTCGGACGGCCGAAAGCAGCCCGGTCGAAAGAACCTGAGAGCGACGAGCGGACACCGTATTTTTATTGGAGTAGCGACCCTGCGCGCTCCATTAACCCAAACCTGCGGGCTTTTTTCTGGGCGTGCTCAGCGGTCTTGAGAGGCGAATTCGATGACGCTCGACCGGGCGGACGCGATATCCCCAAAAAACCGACCGGCATTCGGTCGGCGAAGGGTTCTGGCTTTTCCGAGGGCCATGCCAGAACCTGAGAGCAATTGCATTATGCCGCATAAGGTCGCGCGACAAACGCGCGCCAGATAACGATGGTCCAGTCAGCATTGCTACGATATGCGAATGCACCTGATCTGCCGCCGCGCTTTCGCAGGTCGAAAATCAGCCTGCAAATTTTCGCCTTGCTAAGAGAGATAGCGTCAAATGCGTTTCATGTGAGTTCAGTTTGAGCTCAAAAACCGCCGTCAAAATCATACTAACAGGATGGCGTGATAGCACTCATGAAATATCTTTTGTTCGTAGAGCTAAATTACAGAAAGTCCCCTATACTCAACCACTGAAACAGACCGCAACAATTCATGGGTCCGGCAAGACATGAAAAGGTTTTGAAACGGAGTAACGTCTTTTTTCTATAAATAAAAATCCGTTTTGGTTGCGAAACGTCCACACGCTGGACATAGGAGACAAACATGATCCGAGCGCTAAGTATCATCCTCGCTTTGCTGTGCGTTTCACTGATTGCCGGTTGCGGAGGCGGCGACAACGTAACTGAGCAAACCGCCCAGCTAAGAGTGCTGCATGCGTCGCCGGATGCGCCCAACGTCGATGTCTATGTCGATTCGGTGAAAGTTCTATCGAACGTGCCCTACCCGACGGTCTCGTCCTACCTGTCCCTCGCGCCGGGAACGCACCAGATAAAGGTCAATGCCGCAGGCACCACCACGACGGTAATTAACGTATCGCCATCGCTAGCAGTCGCTGGCGCGTACACAGCGATCGCGGCCAACTTCGTCGCCGATATCGAGCCGCTTCTGGCAACCGACGCAACATCGGCGCCGCCCAATGGATACGTCGGCTTGAGGGTCATTCACGCCTCACCGGACGCAGGCCCTGTCGACATTCTCGCTAATGGTCAGGTCGTGTTGTCCAACGTACCATTCGGCACCATCAGCAGTTATCTAACGATTCCCGCTGGTACTTACGCAATCAAGGTGAACGTTGCGGGTACAACGACTACCGCAATCGCCGCAACAGTCAACCTGACGGCCGGCAGTAACTATTCGGCGGTCGCGATTGGAGCGGTCCGAACCGCAGCAACTAACCCGCTAGCCCTGAAATTGCTTACCGACGGTTGACGCGGCCGTCATCGCGAGGGCGCGTTCCCGAATCGGCGTTGTGGGACTGTCGGGCCGGTCACGTTAGATAGCACCCGACATCCTGACAAGAAGATCGCGACGCTGAGTGGCGAACCGTTCTTGCTACAGCGTGCGGCCGACAGTTGAAAGAGCGGCCCGATTGCAGACTCTTTCCTTTAGCCAAGGCTAACGCGTAATTCGTCCAACCATTGCCTGCTTCCACAGTCTGTAGTTGTCGTCGACGTGCCACCTGAGCGGACCGTCCCGGAAGCACATTGATCCTCGCAGTCAAATCCGGATTTTTCTTCGGACCCGTTTTCAACAGAGCACGCTTTCGCGCCTTAGCGCGACGACCAAGTTGGCCGGAAGCTGCGGCGGTAGCATGAGTCGAGTCTCTCCACCCAGCAGAGGCCGGCATCGGGCATCTAGCGCAGCGTTTGCCTCAGCATCGACGTATCGTAGCCGAGCGCCGCAACACGGCTTACCAGTTCGGCACGCAGTATCGGGTCGGGGAGTTCGGCACGGGTGAGAATCCACAGATAGCGGCCACTGGGCTCGCCGACGATCGACCAGCTATAGTCGTCCGCATGGTCTAGCACCCAGTAATTACCCAAATAGAAAGGTCCGAAGAACGACACCTTGAGTTTGGCATTCGCTGAATCCGGCACGATCTTCGCGCGTCCCTCTGAAACGCGTAGAGGTCCGTCTACACTGCCGTCGCGGCAACGGTTTGTTACGGCGATCAGTCCGTCGCTACGCTTCGCGTACTCAGCAGTCACGCTCTCACAACCTTTCTCGAACCAGTTTTCATAGCGCGCGAATTCATACCACCTGCCTATGTAGCGATCCAGATCGACCGGCCTGGCGGGCTGCGGAACCTGCGCATTGCCGCTATTGCCCCCGGTAAGCGATGCGCACGCTGCCAACAGACCAAGCGCGGCGACAGAGAGGACCGTTGCTGCTATACCCGTTGGGCGGCGCCGCTTAGGTCGCGGCGACTGGTTTTGATGTTGCGTTTCTGGTTGCGTTCGAAGGGGCGGCATGGGCTTGTCTCTTCTCTGGTCATGGGCATTAAAACGGCGTACGCGCTGCATCGAACATGGTAGTTTTTTGCGTCACGAAGTGCCTTCGCGTTGCGCTTCGGGTTTCGATAGCCCGCGCACACATTCGTGCGGCATGCATATCGGCAACTTCGGGCGAAGAGGCAGCGTAGCCGCCCTCCGTGGGAGGGTTCGCGCCTTCCAGCTGTGCTTTGAGAAAGCTGAGCGCACGCCGTATCCACGACTTTACCGTACCAACAGGAACAGCAAGCGTGTCGGCGATTTCAGAGTGGCTTTGCCCGCGGAAATAGGCCAGAGCAATCGCCTGTCGCTGCATCGGTTTGAGCTGCTGGAGCGGCGCGGTAAGGTGCGTGACATCAGTAGCCAGTTGCAACGCCGCGTCAAGCCCGGCGTCTTCAAGCTCGTTATCCGCCTCCAAATCCTCCGGCAGTTCATCCGTTGGCGGCAGCCGGCGCAAGTGGTCGAGCGCCTGATTTCTGACGATCGTCGCCATCCACGTCATCGCCGACGAGCGATCCGGGTCATAACAGTGGGCGAACCGCCATATCTTGATGAAGCTGTCTTGCAGCACATCCTCTGCCCATTCGCGCTTTCGCGCGACACGTAGTGCGACCCTGAACAGCCTCGGCGCACAGACGCGGTAGAGCTCGCCAAGCGCTTCGACATCTCGTTCGGCCACGTGCGCCAACAGGCCGGCGACATCCACCTGCCCGAATTTCTCGGGTAGGTGAGCGACGCCTTCCGCATCCGAATTTCGATCCTGCATCACGAGATTCTCCGTA
>JBEKNG010000538.1:0-4616 GCA_049523075.1 Paraburkholderia sp. | reverse complement strand
CCGCCTCGACTGCCTGCATGACACGCGCCGCGGCGTCGAATTCGCCGAGATGCTCGAGCAGCATGACGACCGACCAGAAGGTGCCGACCGGATTGGCGAGGCCCTTGCCCATGATGTCGAACGCCGAGCCGTGGATCGGCTCGAACATGGACGGAAAGCGACGTTCAGGATCGATGTTGCCGGTCGGCGCGATGCCCAGGCTGCCGGCGAGTGCGGCGGCCAGATCGCTGAGAATATCCGCGTGGAGGTTGGTCGCGACGATCGTGTCGAGCGTCGCGGGACGATTGACCATGCGTGCGGTCGCCGCGTCCACCAGTTCCTTGTCCCATGTGACGTCCGGGAATTCCTTCGAGATCTGGAGCGCGATCTCGTCCCACATCACCATCGCGTGACGTTGAGCGTTGCTCTTGGTGATTACCGTCAGCAACTTGCGCGGGCGGGATTGCGCGAGGCGGAACGCGAAACGCATGATCCGCTCGACGCCGGCGCGCGTGAGGATTGATACGTCCGTTGCCGTTTCGATCGGATGTCCCTGATGGACGCGGCCGCCGACGCCGGAATATTCGCCTTCGGAGTTTTCGCGGACGATGACCCAGTTCAGGTCCTCTGGTTTGCAGCGCTTGAGCGGCCCATCGATACCCGGCAGGATGCGGGTCGGCCGGACGTTGGCATATTGGTCGAGGCCCTGGCAGATCTTGAGGCGCAGGCCCCACAGCGTGATGTGATCCGGAATGTCCGGATCGCCTGCCGAGCCGAACAGGATTGCGTCCTTGTCGCGAAGGGCGTCGAGGCCGTCCGCGGGCATCATGATGCCGTGTTTGCGGTAGTAGTCGCCGCCCCAATCGAAGTCTTCAAACTCGAACGCGAACGACTTCGTGGTCTTCGCGAGTGCTTGCAAAACCTCCGCGCCGGCCGGTACGACTTCCTTGCCGATGCCGTCGCCGGGAATGGTTGCGATGCGATAGGTCTTCATGTCGCGGTCCTTCAGTTAGTGTCGGTATCAGTGAACTTTACCGCGCTCCGAACGCAAAAACCGGTGCTAAACTCAAAGCATCCTTAACTTTCATTCACAAGCGAAGGTCATGCACGAAGCGGTCCAACCGTCTGACTTAAGTTTCTTTTCGACGCTCGCGGCGTCCGGCAGCCTAAGCGCCGCCGCGCGCGAGCTGGGGCTGACGGCGGCGGCCATCAGCAAGCATTTGACGCAGATGGAGCGTCGCGCCGGGGTGGTGCTCGTCAACCGGACGACGCGGCGGATGACGCTCACGCCCGAGGGGGAGTTGTATCTGGAACACGCGCGCCGGATTCTCGATGAGATTGACGAACTGGCCAACCTGCTCGGCAGCGCGAAGCAAAGCCCCAAAGGGTTGCTGCGGGTCAACGCAACGCTGGGCTTTGGCCGCAGCCATGTTGCGCCGGCGGTTTCACGTTTTGTCGCGCAATATCCGCAGGTTTCGGTTCAGCTTCAGTTGTCGGTCACGCCGCCGCCGCTGACCGACGACGCATTCGACGTATGCATCCGGTTCGGCGAGCCGCCGGACACGCGCGTGGTCGCACGACGTCTTGCAGCGAATCGCCGGGTGCTCTGTGCGGCGCCTTCGTATATTGCGTCACGCGGCTTGCCGGTCACGGCGCACGATCTGACGCGACACAACTGTATCGGCATCCGGCAAGGTGACGAGGCGTACGGTGTCTGGCGTTTGACGTCGGGGCGGGGCGCGTCGCGCAAAACCGAGGCTGTGCGGATCAACGGCAGCCTGACCACCAACGACGGCGAAATCGCCGTGAAATGGGCGCTCGAAGGCCACGGCATTCTGTTGCGGGCCGAGTGGGATATCAAGCCGTACCTGGACGACGGTTCGCTAGTGCGCGTGCTGCCCGATCACGAGACACCGAACGCCGATATCTTCGCGGTGTATTCGCAGCGGCACCAGATGTCTAACCGGATCCGTGCGTTTATTGACTTCATCGCGTTCGAGCTTGGGAGTGGAGTGGGGGAGTTCGTGTAGGCGCGAAATCTGCTACTCAACACACCGGCTGGTAGCTCGCGCCAGACCGTCACTCGACGGCCGCACCGGGATGAAGCGTGGCACCGCAGGCAACCCGTCGCATCCGTCGACCACCAAGGAGAACATGATGACCCTGGTCATTTATCTTGTCGGATGGATCATTCTGATAGGCGGCGTGTGCTGGGCGCTCGTCGCCGCGCATGTCTCCCAGCACACGATCGAAATCGTCGCGGTCATCATGCTTGGGGTCGCCATCATCACGGGCGCCACACGTACCCGCAACCGGGACCGCTCGTAGCAGTACAGGCGTTCGCAGTGAAAATTGCGCCACCAGGGCGGCTGGCGAAAATGCGAAACGCGAAGCGCTGCTACGCATGCATTGGCTGACGGTTCAGGTATGCCCCTTGCGCGACTTCGGATGCACCATTTTCCAAGGAGGCAATAATGGGCTCAATCAATCCTCAAGGCGCCACGCGCGGCGGAGCGAACGTAGTTGGCGGCGGTATCGGTGAAGGTCCCGGGCCGGAAATAATGGCTGCGGCAACTCTCGACGGCAACAAGGTGATGTCGTCGGATGGCGAGCATGTAGGCAAGATATCCGAGATCATGCTGGACGTGCGCAGCGGGCGGGTCGCCTACGCGGTACTGGCTGAAGGTGGCTTTCTGGGTATGGGGGCAAACCTGCACGCCATCCCGTGGAACGCACTGACGCTCGACACGGACCAGAAGTGTTTCCACGTCGACATCACCGCGCAACGTCTGAAGGACGAGCCGGGCTTCGACAAGGATCACTGGCCAACGATGGCGGACGCGAAGTGGGGCGCGACAACACACAGCTATTACAATCGCCAACCCTATTGGCTCGCGACGCAGGAAGTCGTCGAAGGCGATCCGGACATCCGCCCGCCGCTCGAACACTGAGAGGGCAGCGGCTTAGCCACGAAGCGCTATGCGCGTAGTATCGGATGAGCGTAGAACCTTCGATCGGTTCATCGACTGAGACCACCGTCTGGCACCCGCACGCCGAGCACTGACATTCGGCACCGGTGAGAGACGGTCGGTCCTCAGTCGCACAACTTCATTGGGTCCTCAGTCGCACAACTTCATTGAGTAGCAGCGGGCACTTGCCTGGAAGGACGAAACTTCAGAGGCCGCGACGACTTGTGAGCACAGTTTGTGCGATCACGGCGACGAGCAGAAATGCACCGCTCGCCAGGTTTTGGTAATAGGGGCTCAGCGTGCCGATCTGATTGATGATGTTTTCAATCATGCCAAGCAGGATGACGCCAGCGAGCGGACCCGCCATGGTGCCCACCCCGCCTGTCAACAATACCCCGCCGATGACGGCTGCGGCGATCGACTGCAATTCATAGCCTGTTCCAGCCGCGGCTAGTCCGGAGTCGAGATGGGACGCGAGCAGCGCGCCCGCTAGTCCAGCCAATGCGCCGCTTACGCCGTAGGTGATGATCTTGATTCGCTCGACCCGCACACCCAGCATTCGTGCCGCTTCCTCATTGCCGCCGATCGCAAAGATCGCCGCGCCATAAGCCGTGCAATTCAACACGATGGCACCAACGATGTACGCCGCAACCAGGATCCAGATCAGATTGTTCAGACCGAATATCGAACCGTTTGCGATGATGGTGAAAAACCCCGGATTCGCAATCAGCAGGTCCTGGCTTGCCAGAACGAGTGCAACGCCCTTCAGGCCGAGCAGCGCCGCCAGGGTGACGATGAACGGCGCCATCCGGGCGCGCGCAATCAACACGCCGTTGACAAAGCCGATCAGCAATCCCGCGACGACCGGCGCCAGCATGGCGGCTACCCATCCATACGGCGCGGCATAGGCGGAGATCACCGTGCCCAGTCCGACGAGCGAGCCGACCGACAGATCGAACCCGCCCATGATGATGACGAGGCTCTGCCCTATCACGATCAAACCGAGAAAAGAGCCTGCGGAGACTATATCCGCCAAGTTGGCGGCATGCAGGAAATCGGGAAAAATCAGCCCCGCGACAAGGCCGACCAGAATCAGAATGCCTATCGCGCCGCGCGACTGGATGACGCTGACAATCCGAAGCCGGCGCTCTTTGTGCTGGCGCAGGGGCGTGGTATCGGTTGAAGTGGTGGCCGTCATGTCAAGCTCCAGCGCGCTGCAGATACAGCGCGACGACGATGAATATGGCCTTGAGAATCTGTGCGTAGGTGAAGCTGATATTGTTCATGATGAAGCTGGCATCGAGTACTTCCAGCAGCAGCACGCCGAAAACCGTGCCTACGATCGAGATACGGCCGCCTGAGAGCGGCGTGCCGCCGATCACGGAGGCTGCGATCGAATCCAGTTCGAAGTTGACGCCCACGTAGTTTGGGTCGGCGGCGCCGAGCCTCGCCGACGCAAACACGCCCGCGAGTCCCGCGAGTAAGCCGCTCGCGGCGTACACCATGAACAGGGTGCGCCGCACGGGAATCCCCGCGAGAAAGGCGGCACCGCGGCTCGCGCCGACGAGGATGGTGTAGCGTCCGAAGGTGGTGCGCCGGACAATCAGCGCAATGACGAGGGCGAGGGCGAGCGAGATCAGCATCACGATCGGCACAGGGCCTAGCGCA
>JBEKNG010000537.1:0-4623 GCA_049523075.1 Paraburkholderia sp. | reverse complement strand
GCCGCCGCTGCGCATAGACGTCGTCGACTCGCATCGCGAGCGCCGCGCCGCGCCGCGCCGACGAGTGTCGAACAATCCGAAGTACCTACTTAAGTTGAAGGGGTGAAAAAGTGGTTGCCTCCGAGAGTCCGCGCCGTCGTAATAGCGCGCTTTAAAAGCGATGTCCAATGAAATCAGTCATGCGCACTGATAGCCGAACCCAGCTTCGATGAATTGTTTGGGTCACGGTCACGGTACCGTCAATTCTGCCAAACAGACGTTGTATCCGGTCATTGGCATCGGCGAGCCAGTTTTTAACATCACATTCCGTTAGCATTTGATGTCGGAAGCGTCGACCCATACACAGCATCCCGTACTTGAATCGGCGTGGACAATTGCGTGCAAATCGCGCTGAAAATTTGATTAGGCACAACCCGAAATCATCTCCTGGTAAAGCCAGATTTCTCTGCTTTTTCCGGAATAAGGTTTATATTTTTTGGAGTCAAATAGATGGATCGTCGTCTCTTTATAAAAAGTTCTACGACTGCTGCCGGAGCAATTGCCGTCGGTAGCCAGTTAAGCCAGAGCGCATTCGCACAGGTGCCCGATGCCGAGCCAACCTTTAGACGTCCCAAGGTAATCCTGCCCGTACCTACTCCCTCGCTGCAGACGCAACATGTGATGTCTGGAGTCCCCGACAGTAAGCTTACTCGCGAAGCGACCGGACTGCTCCGTGAGTTCAGCACTCCCCTGCTGTTTAACCACTCGCATCGTGCGTTTTTCTGGGCCCAGGAGTTCGGGCGCCAATCCGGGCAAAAATTTGACGTCGAGCTTCTGTTTGTTTGTGCGGCTTTCCATGATTTGGGCCTGGTCCCAAAGTTCCGCAGCGAGAGCGACCGCTTCGAGGTCGATAGCGCAAATGCGGTGCGTCAGTTTCTGGAACACCATGGGGTTCCAAACATGCGCATCCAGACCGCATGGGATGCGATTGCGTTACACACGACTCCAGGGATTGCAGCATATAAGCCCATAGAAGTTGAACTCCTCTATAACGGCGTGGCACTGGATTCGCTCGGCATCGGGTATGAGACTTTCCCGGGGGACGTTCGCGACAAGATCGTGGCGGACTATCCGCGCACTAACTTTAAAGAGGAGATCTCAAAGGCGTTTTTTGATGGCTTCTCGCATAAACCCGAGTCGACCGTGTACACCTGTAACGAAGACATCTGCTCTCATTTCATCCGGGGCTACAAGCATAGCAATTTCTATGATCAGATTCAAAATTCGCCGTTTCAAAATTCCTAGAAACTGGGTGCGGTGAGCACCTAAGCGTCGCGGATATCGTCACATTAGAATATGCGCGACGCTTTGAAATACAGTGGCACCCGATGTAAAGAGAAATGCGCCGGTTCCGAAGATCAAAGCGATGCAGCGAATTAACAGGAAATAGAATGCCGCTCTATGACTACGAGTGCTCGACCTGCGGCACATTTGAAGTGATGCGCCGCCTGAATGAGCGCAATGACCCAGTTGAATGCCCACAGTGCCGGAATGCCAGTGAGCGCATCCAGACGGGCTCACCGATGCTCGTGACTGGCCGCGGTGATTCACCTGAAAATGCCGGCTCCTACGGATTTCGACATCGCGGTTTCTGCGCTTGCTGTGTTTGAATGCGTCTTCCCGACGCTCGCGGACGCACGCCATTGCGCCGAATATGGCTTTGATACCTGGCGACTAGCCAGGTGGGCGTATCAAATGACGTCTTCGGTTTCGGAGACTTGACCTATGCCTCTTTCTGCGACGAGACGAAGGTGAATCGGTTCCACCAGACCGATACGTACAGTAGCCACTGCACGTATCGAAAGCAAGCGGAGGTTCGGGCATCAAGTGCAGGCGTTCACCCCGGATGAGCCGTTTGGCCAGCTTTCCAAGATGCGTGTCCGGATGGCGGCAATCGGGCAAGCCAGGCTGACCCCCAAGCCATTTCGCCACCTGTTCCGCTGGCATCGGTGGGGCTATCGTATAGCCTTAGGCTACGTCGGCACCAAGAATCACCACAGCTTCCAGCATCCCGGCATCTTCGATCCCTTCCACGACCACCATTTTTCCTAAAGAGTGACCAAGCCGAACCAACTGGCAGATAAAACGCAATGAGTCTGAGGCATCGCGGCCGGCAAGGTTCGAGATATTCCGGTCGATCTTGACAAAATCGAACGGCACTTCGCGCAGACGGTTCAGGCTGCTGCGCTCTGAACCAAGATCATCCTCGGCCAGTTTGATACCAGGCGACTTGAATTTCGTCAGCTCCCGCAGTACGTCTACACCAGGCGGAAATGCATCGGTCTCCATAATTTCCAAGGTCAGCCCTCCTGGGGTACAGCCGAATTCTGCCAGCGCCTGCTGCGTCGCTTCGAGATAGCGGTTGTCGCTCAGTGCAGCGGGCGGCAGATTCACGGAGACCTTCAGGTCAATACCGTCACGCAGCCACCGACTTCTTTGCGACAGCGCCTGCCTCAACCCGCGGGTGTATAACTCCAGGAAGTCGTCAGATGCCAGAGCCGGAAAAAACTCTCCAGGCGTCAACAGCCGATCGCCATCGCGAAACCGGGCCAGCGCCTCGACCTTGGTGATTTGCCCCGTTTTGAGGTCTATGAGGGGCTGGTAGTGCATTTGCAGCGCATCTGATCTGAGCAGTTGCGACCAATGCTGCCGTACCGCATACGGTACCGTACCGGTGCTCCCTTTGAGACGCTCGATACGCGCGATGGCGAACCCCAGGATGGTCTGCAACAGCGAGATGAAAGCTATCTGCTCCGCGGTCCTAAAGCCGCCAGGAAAAGCGCTGTACAACGTGAGAATGGCCTTGGGGAGCTGTTTCGGCTGGCACAGCGGAATTGCCACGCTTGAGCGAAGACCGGCTTGCAGCGCGAAGTTTCTCCAGGGCGCCATCCGGGGATCCGTCGCAATATTGACCGAGCGCTCCACCTCATCGCTGCACCAGGCTCGACCTGACGGCCCCTGGCCCTGTGACCGATCGCCAGTCATGATCTGTCCTTCTGTGGACCTGTTTAGCGCTGTGAGATACGCTTCAATCGCCTCGCCCGATACTGACTCGAAATGGAACACGCCCTGGCTATCTGGCCGGCCGACCGAGCAGCCCACAACTTCATCGTGTTGGCCCAGCATCTGAACGACGCTAGCAATCAGGTCGGTGTAGCTGTCCGTCTTCCACGCCAGCCGCGTAATGGACAGCAACACGTGCTAACGGGAGGCCCGCAACCGCTCGTAAGCCTCTGTCTGCCAGGCCAGATCGCGGGCAAGCCGCCTGCCTAATGCTGAAAGCGCTTCGCTGTGCACGACCGTATCGACTGCTTCCTGAATCGCGGCGAAAAAGATCTCCCGCTGCGAACGAGGTCTTCGCGGTCCAACCCCACTGTGGCGTGGATACGCCCGATCTGTAGCGCCATCGCGCGATGATCCGTCTCGGTCAGATCAGGAGCCGCAAGCGCGTACAGATTCTGAAGCTGCTGTGACTTGAGATGCTGGAGCTCCGGCTCTGACAGCGTGTCAAGAATCTGCTTTGGTCTAGGCAGACGGCTCAGGCCTTCGAACAACCGGTTCTCAATGTCACCGGCATCATGCTGCAATGCCTCGCTCAAGGCGGTCAGTGCCGCAGCCAGGGAGGGGCTGTAAAGCTGAGGGACAGCATCCACCAGACCAGCGCAGAGGATTGAGTCAGGAGCGTGGTTCGACATGGCGGGTGTCTCCAGGAGCTGCGGTTGCACGCCTGAGGCAGCGCTGTATCAAAGGTTGCAGTATTGACGCGCCGATTCCTGACTCACTGCCGCGAACCTCGTCAGCATTGTCCAATTTTCACTCCACTCAGAATGCCTGCCAGTCCGCCGCATCACCGGCGTTCGACGCGATTGTGGTGCTCCGGCCTACGCTAATGACTGGGCTTGTCTTTGGCTTGCTCAACATTGCATGCTTAAGCGTGCGAATCTTTGGCGCCGCCGCCGTTAGACGCGAACTGCGCGGCGGGTCAATCATGCGTGACTCCGATTGTGCGGTTGTGTCGACCTTGAAGGACGCCACCGTTTCACGCAGGCCCTGGGCCTGCTCGGCCATCGACTGCGCCGCCGCCGAAGCTTCTTCGACCAGCGCGGCATTCTGCTGCGTCACCTGGTCCATCTGGCTGACCGCCTGATTCACCTGCTCGATACCGGTGCTCTGCTCTTCGGAGGCCGACGAGATTTCGCCCACGATGTCGGTCACGCGTTTGACCGCCTCGACGATCCCGTTGATCGTGCTACCCGCTTCGTCAACGAGCTTCGAGCCGGCGTCCACCCGGTTCAGCGAGTTGCCGATCAGATCCTTGATTTCTCTCGCGGCAGTGGCGCTACGCTGGGCGAGCGTGCGCACCTCACCGGCCACGACAGCAAACCCCCGGCCCTGCTCACCTGCGCGGGCAGCCTCGACCGCCGCGTTGAGGGCGAGGATGTTGGTCTGGAACGCAATGCCCTCGATCACCGTGATGATCTCCGACATTTTGGCTGAACTGCTGGCAATCTCGCGCATCGTCTCAACCACACGCCCCACCACCTCGCCGCCGCGCTGCGCGATATCTGAGGCCGTGCCGGCCAG